>JALTNJ010000217.1 GCA_027000765.1 Nitrososphaeria archaeon
TTAAGAATAAGATCATAGGATTATGGAGGGCCATGTTTATAGAGTCGCATGATTTCTTGGAGATTGAGAGCCCTGCTATAGCCCCTTATGTCGTGTTTGAAGCCTCTGGTCATGTGGGTAGTTTTAAAGATATAATGGTTTCATGTAAGGACTGTGGTAGGAAATTTAGGGCTGACACCCTCTTGGCTGAAAAGGGTATTGAGATTAGTGAAGCTGCTTCATTGGAAGAGGTAGATTCTATTATCAAGGAGAATGATGTTAGGTGCCCCGTATGTGGAGGCGTATTCGGTAAATCAAGTTACTTCACTACGATGTTCAAGACCACGATAGGTCCATATTCCGAGTCTGTAGGGTTCCTCCGGCCCGAGACCGCCCAGGGAATGTTTGTGGAGTTCAAGAGGATATATGAGAGTTTTAGGAGACGGTTCCCAATTGGAATCGCTCAGATAGGCCGGGGTTTTAGAAACGAGATATCCCCTAGGCAGGGGCCTATTAGGCTTAGGGAGTTTGATATGATGGAGCTTGAGTACTTCTTTGACCCGGAGAACCCTGAGTGTCCGTATCTTGAGGAGGTCCTTGATGAGGAGCTCAACCTTCTCCATGAAAGGCTGATCAGAGAAGGTGGTAAGGATTATGAGACGATGAGTGTACGCGAGGCACTGGAGAATAAAGTGATTAAAAATGGGTGTATGGCGTATTTCATGGTGTTAGCCACTAGATTTATGGAGTTATTAGGTATACCTAGGGAGAATCAGAGGTTTAAGGAGAAGCTTGAGGGTGAGAGGGCGCATTATGCTATACAGACGTTTGACCAGGAGGTTAAGCTAGATAGATGGGGCTGGATAGAGGTATCTGGACATGCAAATAGGACTGACTATGACCTGTCATCCCATATTAAGATGAGTGGTAAAGACTTGTATGCATATAGACAGTTGGATAAGCCTAGGGAGGTGGAGGTTGTTGAGGTTACTCCACTCCCTAAGAAGATACGTATGGACTATGGGGAGAAGATCAGGGATATTATGAAGGCTCTAGCAGAGATTGAGCCTGAAAGGCTAAAATCCCTTTTATTGAAGGATGGTTTTGTAGTGGTGGCTGGTGTAAAGCTATCTAAGGACTATTTTGATGTAAAGAGATATGTTAAGCAGGTTACGGTAGAGCCCTTTATACCCCATGTTGTCGAGCCTTCATTCGGCCTTGATAGAATTGCATATGCAGTGTTGGAATACGCTTATAGGGAGGTTAATGACCGGGTTGTGCTTTCACTACCCCCATATCTGGCTCCATACGACGTGTCTGTATATCCATTGGTTGAGGATGGCGAGCTTCTAGAGATCGCGGAGGACATTAGGGATTTCCTAACTGCAGAAGGCTATAGAGTCCTATATGATACTAAGGAGAGCATAGGAAGGAGATATGCTCGTGCGGATGAGATAGGGGTGCCTATAGCCATTACAATAGATCATGGAACCCTTGAGGATGACACTGTCACTGTAAGGGATAGGGATACTTGGAGGCAGTATAGGATAAAAAGAGATGAGGTCAGCCGGTTTATAGACTTGGTTATTCAGGGTAACGGCTTTGATGAAGTGGCTAGGGATATGGGTCTTGAGAGCTTTGTGTCAAAGGAATAGGTCTCTCCTCCCCCTAATCCTATATACTGTATCATCCTCGATCTCGCTAATATCCAGTCTAGACTTTCTAGTCTTCTGCTTTTCTTGCCATAATCCACAGATACCCTCTGGAATTATTAGTTTGTTGATGCCACATAGTGCAAACTGACAGTTCACTGGGTCACAGTCATCTCCAGTCAAGCCACATATCCTCTTAGGCCCCTGTATCCTCAATGCCTTCCTCTGGCACCTGAAGAATTTACAATAGGGAGAACAATACTTGGATCTACCTGCTTCAAACATTTTTCAACAGAACCTCATGTTACATGATAGTTCCAATATTATTTGATACGAGACCCATTTATAAATCATGTGTTTTAACATGTGCATCTAACCAAGTTTACAAACATTTTTTACTAGAACCCTGTTTCCTAGCGATCCTCCTAGCTATAAGCCTCGCAATTCTAACAGGCTCAGGATATTTCCCTTCTAAGGTAAACATATTTACGATTCTTATGGCTGTCTCTTCATCCATTCCAACAGCCCTAATATAGACCTCATACCCATTTCTAAGCTTAATTCTCCTCCTCTCTCCATTTTTAAGGTGTATAAGTAGTCTATAATGCCAGTCCCTAGGAAAGTTCTCTATGAAATACCTTATTATTCCCTCGGTCTCCTCATAGGTCAAGGATATTACGGGGCGATCCGTCTCCCAGTAAACCTTGTTTAGGTCAATGACATTATACCAGCTGATAACGGCTCCAGACACCATAATGTAGTTGATATCCTCTCTATCTAAGTCCTCATATATCTCTATAATTGCATTGGTTGCATCCATCCCCCCAAGTGTAGCATGGGCATATGAGAACCCATCGATGATAAGATCTCCCCTCTGCACTATACCCACTAATACGCTTCTCCCCTTCTCCTTATAGAAGCTTTCCGCTATCCCCAGTATTCTCACGCCTTTCTTAATATACATAATTATATTCTCCCTACTATACTTGACTTCTAAAAAATAGAGTTATCATACAGGATTCTTTAATACATCAAGTATTATGACCACGGAGTTATTGTTAATTAAATATATCGAGGAGGCCTAATCATTTAATTATCGGGAGACTAGATAGATGGTCATGTACGTGGTTCGGTGATAATATGGTTGAAGTATGGCTACCTTATGAGGAGACGGAGATATCATTATCCCTACCTGATCCAATCGACCTCAGAATTGAGCCTAGGAAACTCGTACCTGAGAAGTCCGAGGCAAAGGCATTGGAGAAAATATATAATCTATTATCTGAATTGGATGAAGTTAGGGTATTAGAC
>JALTNJ010000218.1 GCA_027000765.1 Nitrososphaeria archaeon
ATCTGGTGGGACGGAGATATTCGGATGCTTCGTACTACCTTCTCCAATAATGCCTCTCAAGCCGTCAACATTGGGATACAATGGATTGGGTATGGCTACAGACGTGGTAAATGAAGAGGGAGAATCAGTTGTAGGTGAGGTAGGGTATCTTGTATGTAAGAAGCCTGCTCCCTCAATGACAAGGGGATTATGGAAGGATCCAGAGAGATATATTGCTACGTACTGGTCTAGATTTGAGAATATGTGGTTCCATGGTGACTGGGCGCTTAGAGATGAAGACGGCTACTTCTATATACTTGGTAGGGCTGATGACGTTATTAAGGTGGCTGGGAAACGTGTCGGCCCGGCTGAGATCGAGACAGCTGCGAATAAGCATCCAAGTGTGGCTGAGACAGCTGCAATCGGTTTACCGGATCCAGTTAAGGGAGAAGCTATAGCATTATACGTAGTTTTAAAACCTGGTCATGAGCCAAGTGAAAGGCTTAGAGAAGAGGTCTCGAACTATGTGGTTCGGGAACTTGGTAAACCGTTTAAGCCGTCAAAGATACTCTTCGTAAAAGACCTTCCAAGGACTAGATCGGGGAAAATCATGAGGAGGCTTATAAAAGCCATTGCAGCGGGTCGGAAGGACCTTGGAGACACCTCAAGCCTAGAGAACCCAGAGTCACTCGAATATGTGAGGAACCCAATTGCCTAGATACAGAATTAATGATGAAGTCACTCAATCACAATCTTTATCTCCCTATTGAAGTGCCATGCCCTATATTCTCCTCTAGTAATGTCTACTATTACCCAGATAACCGGCCATAGCTTCATATTCTCCATATCTAACTGACTAGGATACGGGCTTGAAGGGTGTGAATGTATAATCCCGATTATGTCCTCCTCCTCATGCATTGTTTCCAGTGCCTTAGAGAATGTTTGGGCATCTAACTCAAACCTAACTGGACTCTCCCTGATATTCTTACCTATAATAAGCTCCCTTACCCTAGCCTTGTCACCTTCCAACCTCCCTATTAACAATCCTCCAACTTCAATATTGGTCTTTAGAGCTGCATCGATAAACCTATCCATAAGTTGTTTAGGGATGATAATTATGGTTATCCTCTCAAAGCTGGATCGACTCAACTCTATTCACACATGCTATCTATAGCTCCTCGGCATCCCAAGGATGTGATGTGCAATATAGTTTAGCGCCATTTGCTGGGTGACAGGAGCCAGCCTTAGTAGGTTAACTTCACGCCACCATCTTTCAACATGAGTCTCCCTAGCATACCCATAGCCGCCGAATACCTGCATAGCCCAGTAAACTGCTTTTATCGCGTTTTCCACCGCGACTACCTTAGCCATATTCGCCGTATCCCCTACCTCCTTATATGACATGGCTTTCTTCATCACAGCATCCCCATTCTTAACATCCTCAGGAGGCTTATGCTTGACATCATATAGCCATGCAGCCTTATAGGTCAAGAGTTTTGCAGACTGTAGATGGGCATACGCCTCTGCAAGGGGATGCTGGAGAGACTGGTAGCTCCCGATCGGGTCCTGGAAGACCCTCCTCTCCCTAGAATACTCCACAGCCGTCTTAATAGCCAGCTCAGCCGTGCCCACCGCTCCTACCGAGAAACCCATTCTCTCTGGATTAAGTATATCTAGGAGTACATACCATCCATAGTCCAGCGGCCCAAGTATATTTTCCTCAGATACCCTCAAGTCATTTATACTCACTTCACATGTATTTGAATAGTTTATCCCATGCTTCGGAATCTTGCTGTAACTAACTGCTTTATTTGGGAGGTCTACTAGGAATAGGCTTAACCCAAGTGTCTTTCTAGGAGCTTTTTCCCTCGGCGTTGTCCTGGCTACTAGAACCATTGTCTTTGCCCTGTCGATTCCACTTATGAAGATCTTGCTTCCATTTATGATATACTCATCACCTTCTTTCTCAGCTATCGTCGATATATTCAGCGTGTTTGTCCCTGCAACTGGCTCGGTCAGAGCCATACATCCCTCGTATTCTCCTGATGCAATTTTCGGGAGATACTTCTCCTTCTGAGACTCTGTCCCATACCTCGCTATAGGTAGGCCGACGAAAATCTCGGTAATCATTAGATACCATACACCGGCCAAGCCACATCCATTTGATGAGAGGGTCTCCATAATTGTCAGTAGCTCTTGGAGACCCATTCCAGACCCGCCATATTCCTCTGGTATAACGGCTCCAGTGAACCCCGCCTCGCTTATGGCTTTCCAGAACTCGGTTCCAAACTCATTCTTCTCCTCCTTCTCCATCCAGTATTCTGGTGGGAAGCTTTCAGCGATCTCCTTAGCAACTTTCTGAATAAGCCTTATATCGTCTGAAATCTCAAAGTTCAACCCTAGGACACCTCAAACATAAAATTATTTCTGTCACAAATAAAAAGAAAGAGTTCAAACCAGGTCTCCATCCACTTTATTCAATCGTGAAGCAAGTGTTTTGAACGTGAATAGGAGGGTGGTAAACACGTGTTTTCAGATGTAAACCATGGTTTTCACTCTTGTATCTATGTGGGGAATGGTAATTGATATGGTTAACTCTGTTGTTATAAAAAAGGCGTGTAGAGTCTTTACATCCATTTAAAAATGATTTGGAAAAAATTAGTTTTAGTGAAGACTATTTTATAAGGTGATCCTCTTGGGGAGAGACGTAGCTATAATAGGAATTGGATCTACAAATTATACTCCGATGACAACTGAGTACTCCTATAAAGAGCTTATGTTTGAGGCAGCGCTCAAGGCATATGAAGACGCAGGGATAAACCCTAGAAAGGAGTTGGATGCACTCGTCACCGCTGCAGAGGACTTTTGGGAGGGGATCAGCATCTTCGATGAATACATCCCAGATCAGCTTGGGGCAGTTTTAAAACCTGCGTTGACTGTCTCGGGCGATGGGTTGTGGGG
>JALTNJ010000219.1 GCA_027000765.1 Nitrososphaeria archaeon
GGTAAGGATGTCTATAAAGATGGATTATTCTGTAGATATCATTATGAGGCATATAAAAACTTGAGAGAAGCCTATCCTATCTGGAAAGAAAGGCTAAATATAACTGAAGAAGAATATTTAATATTAATTCAGAAAAACCCATATGCAGGAAAATGGGTGAAGGAACTAGCAACATATCTTAGGAAGGTGAAACGCTTTGATATTTAAAAAGATCTTTAAAACAATCAACGGAATAGAGAAGGAGACAGAGTTCAAGATACGGAAAATAAAGAGAAAGTATAAGTTTATAACTCTTGAGAACATCCTTGTACTCTTCGTATTAGTAATATTCTCGTTTTTTATAAGTGGAGGGTTATCAGCGATTTACACAGGAACTACAGGACAGCTTGTAATTCTAGGATACAGTCCCTCACAGACATACACCGAGTTAGTAATTTACTTGATAATTCATTTTGCATATATCGTAAGCCTATATATGGTTTATAATGGATTAACTAGAACACGGATCGATATTTCCTTAGTAACAATTGGCGTGATCCTATTGATTGTTTTAATAGCTGTAGAGTGGTATATAATATCCTTCGTCAGAGGAGTGCCGATATAGCAACTCAACCTCTTTTTACAATTATTGGACTTGGCTCTAGAATAGCCTGTCCTTCTGTGAATCTTAATTTGTATATGGCGTCAAACAGCTCGATAAAACGTTCATGATAGGGGAGAGAAGATGATTCTTGTACATTCGTATCAATGAAGACTACTCCTTTAAAGTTCTTGATTTTTCTAGATAACTCCACTAGTGCATATATTATGAAAAGAGGATCGTAATTGAATAAAGTCCAATAATGATAAGGAATCTGTATAAAAACAGATGCATAAATAACAGCAATATTCTCCATTTGTCTTCTATAGTAGAATACTAAGTAGTCCATGATATCTGAGGATGACTTTATTGAAGAGGGTTTTATCAGTAAAATTCTTTTTAAAATCTTATCCTCTATAGAAATGAGCATGTCAGGAGTAATCCTATGATTGGCATCTATC
Organism: Nitrososphaeria archaeon; assembly: GCA_027000765.1. Lineage (GTDB taxonomy): Archaea > Thermoproteota > Nitrososphaeria > Geothermarchaeales > JDFR-13 > Geothermarchaeum. The sequence continues at coordinate 1,042 of JALTNJ010000219.1, forward strand.
ACTAGGGTGTCGTATCCCTCTTCTACTAGTTTCACCGCAATATCTACGATAAGGTTCCCTATATTGGGGTGGGGAGACCCATATATTAATGCGGTTCTCCACTGCGTGTTTTCTAGTATACTCATTTTAACCAAAAAATAATTAGAAGAAGAATAAGATAACTATATTTTGTTTTGAAAATGAGAGAGATTGATATAACTATAGTTCCAGAAAAGCCATTGTTAGTATATGGACCAGCAAAGATAAGGTTACTAGAGGGAGAAGCACATATCTATGGAAAGGAAGTAGAGGAGGAAGTGGAGGTCAGTCAATATAAGGCATTACCAGTGGAAACAGATAATAAAGCTAGATTGAGCATAGAGTATACGGTTAGAAAACCAGAGATAAAGGATGAAGGTCTTATTGGAACGAGAGTGTGGAGAAAGGAAATAAATAGGTTTCTAGATAATTATGGGGATATATTGATTTTAGGAGAAACTGACTCTGGTAAGACTAGCCTAACTATTTATATAGCAAACAAAGCACTTTCCAGGGAAATAACTCCAGGCATAGCTGATTATGATCCTGGTCAAGGGGATATTGGCATACCTAGCTTTATTGGTGGAGGAATTGTGAGAAATAAGATTTTCTCAGTTGGAGAGGTTGATGGAATTGCGTATGGATTTATTGGGTCTACTACACCAATGGGGCTGGAAGAGGTTTTAATAAAAGAATCAGAGGAGATTTATAGAAAATTACGTGATAAAACGGATTTTGTGATAATGAATTACCATGGATGGGTTAGAGGGATAAGGGCTTTTCATAGTATTGTTGATTTTATAGATAAACTTGGGATAAAGAAGGTTCTTGTAATTGGAAATAGACGGCTATGTAGAAACTTTACTGTTTTTAATGGGGTATATGGAGAGGATATTGAAATATTTTATGTTGAAAAACCAGAGACCATGGTTAGAAATAGAATTGTTAGAAAGATGATCAGAGAGAAGAAATATAGAGAGTTCATAGAGAAGACAAAATTCAGGGAAGTATTATTTGACTTGAATTTAATCCTTGAAGAGAAATATGGAAAAATAAGAACACAGATGGACAGTAAAGTATTAAATGAGGTTTTAGTTAATGACTTTGGTATTGACCGGAATCCTGATTTCATATTTGCCGTTAGAGGACTGATAAAGATATATTATTATTCGGATAATATAGAGAAAGTGATTTACAGAACATATTCTGACAGTGTAGACATACCTATAGAGATCTATGTGATACCACGTGCGTTCCTGGGGGTACTATCTGGTGTGAAGCATAATGGTAATTGGATCCCGGGAATATGCAAAAAAGTAGATTTTAATAATATGAAAATACATATGCTGGTGCCGTCAGATATAGGTAGTACTGAGAATATAGACGAAGTAAGAATAGGACGAGTTGTAATAGACCTGTCTGGTAAGGAAAAGGGATTACTAAAGAAAGATATATTCTAGGTAGGTGAGACGTCAATATACTCAGAAATAATGTCTTTAAACCACTGAGGCATCATCCTTAGGATCGATTCTCTAAAAACACGGTTCTCAAAAATGTATACATTTATCTCTTTTTTACCACGTCTAATCAGCCTGCCTATAGACTGTACTAGGACTGTTACAGCCGGGTGGAGATAGCCAAAGGTGAAAATTTCGTGATCAGTATTACAACCGAGGATGTACTTGGCGAAGAGTTGCTCTCTTAGAGAAGGGGGAGTAATTGATAAACCAAATACTATTATGTTCCTTATGTCCTGAGGAAACTCGATCCCTTCATTAAACTTTCCTCTTTGAGATGCTAAGACTATCTTTGTTCTATTTTCGTCAGTAAACAAAAAATCACCTGATTCATCGAGGTCAATTATCGATAAAGATATAGAAC
>JALTNJ010000220.1 GCA_027000765.1 Nitrososphaeria archaeon
AGAACATTAAATGGAGTGATCTCTCTATCGATGAGAAACTCTCCTTCCTAAAGGATCTGGATTCCCAGGTTATGGATAACCAGTTTAAATCAAAGTTTCCCGGGAGATCATTCATCCTAGAATACACGATGGAGGAGAAGCATTACGAGAATTCTGAGGAGAGTAAGATAGTCTCCCGCATACCTAGGGTAAGCCTCTTCTATATATTGGTAGGTAAGTATGATAACAAGACTGCACAGAGATATGATGAGATCGCGGGCTCTGGAGGATTTGAGGTGGTGAAGACTGACAAAGCTTATGAGAGGGTGCTGGAGTCTGCATCAGCCATTGACCGGATCCTAACCCAGTCGGTTAAGACGCCTGAGGGCCGGATGGATGTGGTTGTAGGTGGTGAGGTCGCTGGCATTATCGCTCATGAAGCCGTTGGCCATCCCTTTGAAGCCGATCGCATATTGGGTAGGGAGTCTGCACAAGCAGGCAGGTCATATGTCACACTTGGGATGCTTGGTGAGAAAATCGGTAGTGACGAGGTTAATGTATCTGATGATCCTACCATCCCCGGGTCCTACGGCTTTTATCTATATGACGATGAGGGTGTAAAGGCTAGGAAGAGGGAGTTGATTAAGGAAGGGATTGTAAACGAGTTTCTACATAATAGGGAGACTGCCGGCAGGCTGGAGGTCCATAGTAATGGCGCTGCTAGGGCAGGAGGCTTTGATAAGGAGCCGATTGTTAGAATGGCAAATACGTTTTTCGAGCCTGGGGACTATTCGTTTGAGGAGTTAATTGAGGATATCGTCCAAGGTATCTATATCAAGAGTTTCATGGAGTGGAATATAGATGATACTCGTCTAAACCAGAGATACACTGGGTTAGAGGCATATTTAATAGAGAATGGAGAGGTAACCAAGCCTGTTAAAAACCCTGTTTTGGAGACCACGACAGTCGACCTGCTATCCCATCTAGATGCACGTGGAAACTCTCTCGAGTTCTACCCAGGTAACTGTGGAAAAGGCGATCCAATGCAAGCTGTTCCCGTGTGGATGGGTGGTCCCCCACTGAGGTTTAGAGATATCTATATATTTGGGAGGTAGGTTTTGAATGTGGATGTCCACAATTTATCTAGAGGATCTGATGGAGAATATCATGAATTATTCTGTTGAGAAGGGAGCTGAGGATGTTGTATTAAATGGTTTTAAGAAGGATACATGGCTCATTAGATTCTCTAAAAACAGCCTGGATATATCCCGATTCCATGACGAGTCTTGGATCGAGGTGTATATCGGATATAGGAGGCGTAGGCTATTCTCTCGTATAAATGTAATTGATGAGGAGACCGCAAAGGCTCAAGTCGATCACATGATTAAATCAAGTGAATATATCCCGCCTTATCCCCTATATACAAATCTCCCTGATAAACAGTTTAATTACGTTATTGTTCCAGATACATTCGTCGATGAATTCAATTTAGATGAATTGGCTGAGAGGCTGAGTAATGCGGTTAAGGCGGGTAAGGAGATGAGGATGCAGGATGTATCTGGGTCCCTTCTAATTACGCAGACTAAGCACATCATATACACATCAACTGGAAACAGAGGTGAATATAGGAGGACTAATGCAAATCTAAATCTACGTCTCTTTAAGAAGAAAGATATAAGTTATGTGGTTAACCAAGAGTCTGTGGATCCCTCTAAACTAGATATTGAGGAGGGTGTTACGCGGCAAGGAGAGCTAATCAAGAAAGTATCGCGGGTTTCTAGTGTAAAGCCAGGTAAATATAATGTGGTGTTATCCCCGGTCGTAGCTGGAAACCTATTTAACTACCTCTCTCGGGGGCTTTCAGCTATGTTCATCATGATGCAGAACTCTCCATTTATCGATAAGCTGGGAGAGAAGGTTCTCCATGAATCCATATCTTTAAGTGACAAGCCTCTCCTCCCAGGTAATCCCGGTGCATGCTCCTTTGATATGGAGGGGGTTCCGACGAGAGACCTATATTTGTTTAAAGAGGGAGTGGTCAACACGTACCTCCATAACCTGTCTACAGCAAATAAGTTCGAGACTGAGTCCACTGGACACGCTGGCTTTGTATACCCCATGCCACATAGCCTAATTGTGGAGCCAAAAGGCTCTTCCTCACTAGAGGACTTATTTATAGAGGTTAAAGACGGTCTATATATCACCAATGTCTGGTACACCAGGTTCCAGAACTTCGGTACTGGAGACTTCTCAACGCTACAAAGGGATATAGGGTTTATCATTAAGGATGGAGAGCCTGTAGAGGCTGTTTCAGGTATGCGGATAAGCGATAATATCGTCGGTATGTTCCAGAGAGTAGTTGAGATGACGCGTGAAACCAACTGGGTTAAGTGGTGGGACTATAGGATCCCGTGTCAAATGCCGTATCTAGCCTTGGAGGATATTAATATAACTACGGCCTTCTAAAGCCTCAAGGCTTTTCTCTATAACTACATCTACAGGGAATATAGCCGCATTTAGGGCATCCCGCCCCATACCTAGCTATACTAGCCTCCTCCAGATCTATATTCAGCAGGTTGGCTACACTAGATAGCCATGCGAGGACATCGGCCAACTCCTCTTTAACATTATCCATGTCATCCTTGGACAAGGCTCTTCCCAATTCCTCCACCTCTGAAACAAGCCACTCATATGTCTTTGTAACCCCTCTCTTCTCATCATGATGTCTATACGTCTTCCAAATCAGTTCTTGGAACTCCCTTATACGCATTTCTCCCCACCTATTCCCTTAATATATCCAAAGATACAAAATGGTTTTATAACCAGGGATAAAAAACCATATAGAATCTATATTGGTGATTTGGATGAAGAAGGATCTACATAGGATAAATAGGCTTAAGGGGCTTATGGACAGCCTAGAT
>JALTNJ010000221.1 GCA_027000765.1 Nitrososphaeria archaeon
GAATAACCCAGTTTCTGAACCTTCCTAATTTCCATATACACCACCCATAATCATATTTATATTTTCGGTCCCTGTTTATACTATTGAACCACATCAAAGTATTCTTCAAAATAATATATAAATCTATATACCGTTCTTTATAATTTTTCTGCATGATAAAATATGAAAAATGTATTTAATATAGCCATATAAGTTATATCCTGTAAATGTAATCACATGAATGGCGCTGATGATTAGCAGATCATCCTCAACGCCTACATATAAAGGATATCAATTATAATGTGGTAATATATCTAATTTATAGAGAAAATTTATATAAATTACTTTTGCTAAAGATTATACGGGGAGAAAGATGGCTAAAAGAAGAATTAGTATACTGATTGATGAGGAGACCTGGAATCAATTTAAGGAGAAGTCTAAAAAGGAGGGTCTCACAGCTTCAACAGTATTGAGGCTTTTAATTGTCTCATATCTAGAGGATAGGATAAAGTTTAAAGCCGTTACTTAGAAAATGAGATTTTATGAGCAATAGCCTAGCTAACATAAAGTTATTTTGTAGAGAATGTAGGGGAGAATATTTTTTAGGTGACCTACATTATAGATGCCCACGTTGTGGAGGGGCTCTCAGTATAAAAGACCTCGAGAAAAAAGATTCGCTTCAAGTAGTGGAGGGACGGGGTATATTCCGATACTCTAGACACTTGACCCCTGATGTCCCGTATACAACACTTGGGGAAGGAAGGACTCCTCTCCACCTCATTGAAGAAAGTGGTAGAAAATTATACTTTAAACTAGAGTATCTAAATCCAAGTGGATCCTTCAAAGACAGAGGGGCTGCTCTAACTATTGCGGTAGCAAAGGGACTGGGTATAAAAGAGATTAATGAGGACTCCTCGGGTAATGCCGGGACAGCTATGGCACTTTATGCAAGGGCATTTGGTATTAAACCGAATATATTTATGCCTGTGAATGCTCCTGAGAACAAAAAGCTACTTGTAAAACTATTTGGTGGAAACTTGATATTGGGAAGAGATAGGGGAGAAGCTAACAGACTAGCTATTGAAGACGCTGATAAAAGGAGCGTCTACTATGTGGGCCATGTATGGAACCCCTTTTTCATACAAGCCTTGAAGACAGTCGCATATGAGGTTTATGAAGAAGGTATACAGCCAGATGAAGTGTTTGTGCCTGTAGGTAGCGGAGGCCTCTATCTAGGTATGTATCATGGGTTTAAAGAATTATATAATATGGGATTGATTGGAAATATCCCCAGGATGCATGTAGTCGAGGCAGCGGGATATGAAAGAGTATATCCAGCTGTTCATGGAGATGAGAGATACCCTGAAGAGACATCGGATCTGGCTGATGGTCTTAGGGTTCCAGGTCCTCCAAGGTTAAATGAGGTGCTCGAGGCGTTAGGTGAATCCCGTGGAAACACCTATGTAGTTAATGATGCCGAGATAATTAAAGCTTTAAAAAAGCTATATAAAATGGGGTTGTTCATTGAACCCACGTCAGCAACAGTCTATGCAGCATACAACCAAGTACGGGATGAGATTGAGAAAGACAGGATAGTACTGATGCCCCTGACAGGATCAGGATTCAAGGCATTAGATAAAGTTATGAAAGTCCTTCTAAAGGGAGATTAATGACTTAAAAGTTTATATATATAAGAATTCATGCAGATATAGGAAACGATAATATTGGTGTAAGAGATGAATATAGAGGGAGAGAGTAAATATATATTGGCTCCGGATGTAATTAGGGGCGGATTGGTATCCCCATTGATAAAGAAAGGGGAGCTTAGGGGTGTAATATATCTCCCATGGATAGTCGTTTCTATGCTCGAGAGAGAGGCTAAGTCGGATGAGATAGCTAAGGAGAGGATTTTAAACGAGTTGAGTAGGATAAAGAAGTATTCAGAGGATGAAGGACTTGAGTTAAAATACATTAATAGAGATACTTCCTACTCTGGAGACATATATCATTATCTACTGAACCTATCTATAGAGAGGGAAGCGATTATTCTCACCTCAGATATAGATAAGGCGAGACTGTTAGACGCCCTCGGTGCCAAAGTCAAGTTTATAGCGAGGATAAGGGGTGATAAGCCACGTGTATCCGAGTTCTTCGACGGCGATACGATGTCTGTCCACTTAAAGGAGGGAGTGCCTCCTCGGGCTAAGAAGGGTAAGCCTGGTAAATGGATATATGTGGATCTAGATGAAAGGCCTTTGACCAGGGAGGATTTGGAGGATATCGTTGACGAGATACTAGAATTCTCCAAGTTAGATGAGAATAGCTTTATAGAGAGTAAGGGTAAGGGTGTTACAATCGTCCAGATGAGGGATTATAGGGTTATAATAGCTAGGCCACCGTTCAGCGATGGATATGAGGTGACGGCGGTTAGACCGATTAAGAAGCTTAAGCTAGAAGATTATAACCTCCCTAATTCCCTGATAAATAGATTTAGAGAAAGGGCAGAAGGTATATTGATAGCCGGTGCCCCTGGAGAAGGTAAATCAACGTTTAGCCAGGCACTAGCAGAATTCTATAGAAGCCTCGGGAAAGTAGTTAAGACAATTGAGTCTCCGAGAGATCTACAGCTACCACCTGACATAACCCAGTATAGTAAGAACTATAGCGATGAAAAAGAGATCTATGACATAATGCTGTTATCAAGACCAGACTACACGATATTCGATGAAATGAGGACAACAGAGGATTTCAAGCTATTCATCGACTTGAGATTGGCTGGAGTGGGTATGGTTGGAGTGGTTCATGCAGCGAGGCCGATCGACGCAGTACAGAGGTTTGTAGAAAGGCTAGAGCTCGGAATGATACCTAGCGTATTGGATACAGTTATCTTCCTTGAAGGCGGTGAAGTTGTTAAAGTATATGAGGTATCCATGGCTGCCAGAGTACCACATGGCTTGATGAAGGAAGAGTTGTCTAGGCCGGTGGTGGAGGTAAGAGACTTCTTTACGAAGAAGGTTGAATACGAGTTCTATGTATTTGGAAGGAGGGTATTCGTCATACCCGTTGGTAAACCGACATATGGATACACTGGATATAGAGATACTCCATCTAGAATAGAAGAGGCTATAAGGAGTGAATTGGGTGATTTAGGCGACGACATCGAGGTTAAGATGATCAGTGATAGACAGGCGCTTATATTTGTCCCACCATGGGGATATAGGCAGGTTAAGAGAACGCTTAAGAGCAAGGCCAGGAGGATAAAGAAGAAATATGGAGTCAAGATCGATGTAGAACCTATGATAGGGTTTGAAGAACCTTAGAAAGCCTTATTTATACCTAAACATACCCTGAAAAAATTTTATAAATAGAAAATTTGGGATAAGACTAGGATTTGAGAGACTTATCCGCTTTCCTAATCTCATCCTCAATGATCTCAAGTGCCTCGTCAACCTGTTCCCTGGTAATAACTAAAGGCGGCGCAATCCTAATCGATGAAGCTCCCGCGCCGATTACCAGCACTCCCCTCTTGAAGCAGTTATTGATGATCGTGTTCAATTCCTTAGAAGCAGGCTCCTTTGTCTTCCTATCCCTCACTAACTCAACGCCGATCATTAAGCCGAGGCCCCTAACATCACCGATTATCTCATATTTCTCCATGTATTCTGTAAACCGCTTCATAATGTATTCCCCAAGTACCCTAGCGTTGTCCATGAGGCCGCCTGTCAATAGATCTAGAGTTGCTTTTGCAGCAGCTAATGAAACTGGGTTCCCACCAAAGGTGTTTGCATGTGAACCTCCTGGCAAGGTCATTACATCACGCCTGCCAACTAGGGCTCCTAATGGAAAACCACTTGCAATACCCTTGGCCAACGCAGCTAAATCAGGTCTTACACCGAAGTGCTCTATTGCGAGGAGCTTACCTGTTCTACCCATTCCAGACTGGACTTCATCAACAGCAAATAAGATACCATGCTTCTCAGCGAGTTTCTTCAGCCCCGTCATAAACTCCTTAGGTGGGACGACGTAGCCTCCCTCACCCTGGACCGGTTCAATGAGGAATGCAGCTACCTCCCCTGGATCAACATATTTTTTGAAGATCCAGTCCTCAATATAACCCAGTACATTCTCCGCGCACTCCTTAGGAGTCTTGGAATTGAATGGGCATCTATATGGATATGGATAGGGCACGTGGATCACTCCAGGCATAAGTGGGAAAAAGAATTTCCTCTGTATGGCCTTACTTGCAGTAAAGCTTAGGCTACCTATTGTCCTACCGTGGAAAGCCCCTAAGAACCCTATGAAATAGTTTCTTTTACCCTCGAAATATCCCTTAGCAACTTTAATTACTGCCTCGATAGACTCTGCACCACTATTTGTATAGAATATCTTGTTATCCTTCCATGGAAGCGCTGAGAAAAGCTTCTCCGCATACTCAACCGCCAGCTCATAATAGAAGTCTGTTAGGCTATAGTGGATATATCTCTTTAACTGAAGCTCTACTGCTTCAATAACCTTTGGATGTAGATGTCCAGTGTTTAGAACAACGAGCCCTGAATTAAAATCGATGTAACGATTACCATCAACATCCTCGACAACAGCCCCTTCTCCACCAGCTACTACGAAGGGATACCATCTGACATATGACTGCATTAAAAGCTCCTCATCTTTTTTAATAATCTCCTTAGCCTTCGGCCCTGGAGGCGTGGTTAAAATCCTGATGTATTTACCCATGGGACAGAATCACCATTCAAAAAATTAGAGTTGAATACAAATATTAATTATGGTTATAACATAAAAACCTAATGTAAGTCTATTATATGCAGCTATGTCTATGGAGGGTCAATATTAATATTTTGAGGGCGTTATACATTATACCATAATACTTACATTAAGATGGTGAGAATTCATGTCGTTGAAGTGGGATGATATTAAAAAATTAGCTGAGAAATATGATAAGAAAAATTTCTTAGGAGAATATTTGAAGTGGGGAGAGAGGTTTCAAAAGGCATTGGAGACAACACCCTCCCTAGACATATCTTATAAAACGTTATATGTAGTTGGCATGGGTGGATCCGGTATAGTCGGAGACATTCTTAGAGATTACCTTGGTATGGAGAAAGATATCCGTGTGTTTAAATATACTAGGCTCCCACGTTATGTAGATGATGAAGATCTAGTTTTAGCGGTCAGTTTCTCGGGTAACACTATAGAGACATTATCCTCTGTCTCAGACGCACTCTCAAAGGGAGCGGAAGTCGTTGGGATAACAACAGGTGGGAAACTATTTGAGCTCGGTGAGAAAAAAGGGTTTAAAGTTATAAGAGTGGAGAAAGCCTTAGCGCCTAGGGCGGCTTTGCCACAGCTTATAGCCACGGCATTGAAGATTACATTAGGGGAGACAGCGTTGGAGGAACTTATGAAGATAGCGGGCGTACTCAGGGATGAAGCCGCAAGATATAGTTTGGATGCGAAGGACAATAGAGCATTTAAACTAGGGTATTATATCTGGGGGAGACTACCAATTCTGTATGCAGATGAGACTTATTCATCCATATTACATAGGGCAAAGTCCTCGTTAAATGAAAATGCGAAGATAAACGCATACTACCAGACGTTTCCAGAGGGATATCATAATGAAGTAGAGGCGTTTGAAGAGATAATAGATCCAGTGACCTACCCAATATTGTTTAAGGATGAGGGAGACAACCTAGAACCATTTATAAAACATTTGGATGATCTAGAGATGGATTATCTCATAATAGACTTAGTTGGAGATAGCAGGATAGAAAAAATTTTGAGAGCCATATTATTAACCGATGTCGCCAGCATATATCTGGCCTATCTTAGGAAGAAGGATCCATTTGAGATTGAAGTGATAAACAAGCTGAAGAAGATGAGGAGTTGATTGTGGATGAAGAGGCTGTCTGAGATTCAAGTATTGGTAGTTGATATTGATGGGACAATAACGGATGAAAAGGGTTTTCTAGATGTTAGGGCTGTGGAGAAGATTAGGGAGCTTGAGCGAACAGGAGTTATGGTGAGCCTGGCAAGTGGAAATGCATTGCCAGTTACTAAGGCATTATCCACATATATAGGTGCCACTGGCCCGGTTATAGCGGAAAGTGGGTGTGTAGTTGAGATATTGGGTAATATTAGGATATATGGAGATCCCCGTCATCCTAGAGAGGCTTTAACAAGGCTTAAGGCATTATATGGCAATAGGATTAGGGAAAGCTGGTCAAATCCATATAGACATGTGGATATAGCGATTAAACCCACATTACCCAAGGATTATGTAGAGAAAATCGTTGATGAATATGAGGATTTAATGGTGATAGATAGTAAATTTGCATATCATATTCATCCAAAGGATATTGATAAGGGATTTGCTCTACTAGTCGTCTCTGAATTACTGAACCTGCCAACGGGTTATATAGCGGCTATTGGGGATAGTGAGCTTGACATCCCTTTATTGGAGAAAGCGGGGTATGGAGTCGCTGTAGACAACTCTCCAAGGGAGTTGAAGGAAATAGCTGATTATGTTACAGAAGGCAGGTATGCCGATGGATTTATAGAGTTTGCGGAGGTTCTTATTAAAGAGAAAAAGAAGGGGTTGAAAAAATAATGGTATTTGGAGTGAAACCATCTGCAAAACTCGTGGGCGTACTTGGATATGGGGATATAGGGCCTGAGGAACTGGTGGCCTTCGGGGCCAGGGCAACTATGAAGAAAGGCGATGCCCATACGCTTTATCAAGAGGCTGTTGAAAAGGGAGAAGTGGATAGGATTAAGAAGCGTCTCCTGGATATTACTATAAGCAGTGGTCATATAGATGTGTTGGACCAGGCTGTATTCACCTTCGTCTTTCGGGACGTACCTAGGTTAACCACACTTTTCTTAGTTTCACCTCTTTATCTAAGCCATCTGCAGCAGTCTATGAGGTATGTAGAGCCATATGGAATTTATCTTCCAGAGGAACTTAAAGAGGAGAGAGAAGTAGCTACGGTAATGGAGAAAAGCATGGAAACATATCATAACATGGTGGAGAATGGGATTCCCAAGGAAGACGCGAGATTTATCCTTCCCTTATACACTGTGACAAATATCCAGACAACTGGCAACGCTAGGGAATTAACACATCTGTTGTTAATGGCTGGAGACGATGGAGTGCCTAGAATCACGAGGAAACTGGTCAACGACGCCTTATCAAAAGCCATGGAGATCGCACCAGAGTTATTTAAAGATAGGGGTCCAAACTTCTATAGAGTTAGGTATTATCCCGCTCCACGCCTATTTGCTAAGGAAAATAGATATATGAGGAAGATTATTGAAGAATATGATGCAGATCCAGTTGCATTATTATCCTATGACGAGCCTTTCACACTGGATGAAGATGAACTTAAGAAGGCTCTTAAGGAGGAGGATGAAAAGTTCTTCGGCCTATTAAAACATAATGTATATGTCTTCCTGACAAAGATGAGTCTCGTTACATACCACCAGGCTGTACGCCAGAGGACATGGCACCACTATGTAGAGTCTATCTATGATGCGTTAAAACGATTAGACTATGTAATACCTCCTGAGATTGCTCGGAGTAAATGGAGGGATAGGTTCATTGAACAGGTGGAGAGGCAATATAACCTGTATCATGAACTGGTGGAGAAGGGATATAACCCGGAGGAGGCTGTGGGGGTCGTGTCCCATGCACATACAGTATATGACCTCATTAGGATAGATGGCTGGAATTATATCGGCGCCCTCCCTATTAGACGGTGTCTCAGGGCTCAGTGGGAGATTAGGATGATATCAGCAGAAATATCCCGATATGTCTCAAATATCAACCCCGCCCTTGGGAAATACAGCCTACCGCCATGCCTCGTATTCGGAACCTGTCCTGAGAAACATCCATGTGAATATATGGAGATACTAACAAGTAGGAGACCTTTGATCGAAGGCTAGTGTTACTCTGGATGGGATTCGACGGGTTTCTCCGGCTCCCTAACCTCAGCCTTGTCCATCTCATAATATGCGTTTATATTTATTACACAAACAAGCTTTTCTTTCACACCATTAGAGATCTCTACCTTCGAAAAACTGTTTGAGATATATTTGTATAATGCCTCCCACCCTATCATACAGACTTTACATATCGAGTCATATGACCCATCTTCTATTAACCCGGCTTTATCCAAATGCATTACGAAGATGAAGGACCAGCATCTCTCCACTACTCCTATCCACATAATTGAATTTCGACTCCTCCGTACAGTGCCATATGAGTTTATGCTATGTAGATGGAGTTTATGTGGGAAATATCTGAGGAGCCATGACATGTGAATAGAGAAGTAGTTGGATAACTTAAACAATAGTTTAACAGAAGCCTCTCCATACCCATTATCAACATAAAGATCCTCTACAGCATCTTTATCCAGTAGCTTCTCAACCAGCTTTAGAGAATATACTGTCAGAAACATAAACCAGCCAAGGATCAGGGATAATTCGATACCAAGCCTGATACAGTTTCTAAGACCCTCTTTAAGCCGTGAGGGATTATTACGTTTAACCCCCTCCTTAATAGAAGAACTGATGTCGTCTATCAAGACCTTATAATAATAGTTTTCAAGCTTCATATTAGGAGTCCTACCCAGGATCTTAACCATCAGCCACTCCTCGTTAATACCGTATTTAGCCATGAACCTCTGCTCCCTAATAGAGAGCATCCGGACAAATAGCCTTCGGAGGGCCCTCATATTTTTAATCTTATTCCTCTTCAGATACTCCTTCCCGTATAAATTGAGATCCTCGTTTAGGATCCGATATTTGGTGATAACCAGATTAATCTCATATATGCTATATATGAGATACCCCTTGTATCCAGGTCCTTCACCCCCGTTTATTGAGTTGTTTTCAAAGAGACGGAGGATACGTTTATAGTCACGACTCTCCCAAGCGTCTAAAAACTCTCTTTCATACTTAATTGGAACCCTGAGCATCCCTGGAAGAAGAACCATAGTACAACCAATAAAATGAGAAGCGTCTTCACCTCATATTGACTATGTATCTATACCACCCACCTACTCAGTAACACCCTGTGAACACGCTTGATGAGAACCTAAATATAGCATTATATTACACTAAACCGATTATTTTGATATTTGAGAAGCATGTTTATCAATGAAGACGTACTGACCAAGAGAATACTACCAGCTATCAAAACACATATAATCAATACTAGAGACGTGAATATGCGTAAAACAGAGTTGGCAAGGAGACTGGGTCTCACACCGGCGGCGCTTGAAAAGTATAGGGGGAAGAGTGTCACCGACTACATATATCCAGAGACATGGAATGAGATAGAGGAGGATGTTAGGAGGATAGTGAGGTACATCTACTCACCAAACTTTGATTTCATAGAGTTCAGTAAAGTTATCCTGACTTATTGGATCAAGTGGAATTCTAAGGGAATTATGTGTAGGGAGATAGCTAGGGATAAAATGAGGTATGTGGGTCTATTCGATGAAGAAACTCTCTGTAGGAGAATAATCGAGATATATGGTGAAATGCTTCTAAATACTGCTCTAGTCGAGGTTCAAAACGCATATGGAATATTCACTAAAATACCTAATATCCATCACTACATACCGGAGGTATCCACCAACATAGTGCGTCTCGTTGAAATCGGTAGAAAAATAGAAGATTATCCCGTTATAGGATTCCCAGGGAGAATTGTGTGTATTAGAAATAGGGTTATGGTTCACTCCCCGCCTAGGGTAGGGGGGTCAAGGCATATGGGTAATGTCCTTAGACGATTATATGAAATGGACTATACTACAAAAGGAATGACGGGTGTCAAATATGATGAAGAATTGATACTGAGATTTAGGAGAATGGGTTATAGCGTAGAGAGATATAGGGTTAAAAACGACGAGGAACTGATTAGAAGGATAAGAAAGGCTAGCGACATTGTCGTCGACGAAGGAGGATTAGGACGCGAAGGCTTCATATACGTATCTGGCTATAATTCTGTCGACGCTGTGAAAAAGCTTGAGGAGATACTAATAAGGATATAGGAGAAACAATTTTATGTGGAGTAATACCAAATAGACTATAATTATGTTTTGATAGGTAGGTAGGTATGGATGGGAATAGAGGAGGTAAGACTATCTCTCTTGGAGACTTAAATATAATCATATATGGTGGGTTGGGGGAGATAGGCGGTAACATTATCCTCCTTGATTATAAGGGAGAGAAGATAGTACTTGACATTGGACTATCATTTAGCAGATATAGAGAATACTATGAGTGGCCAAATAGGACCCATAAGGGAATAGATGAGATGATACGCTTGGGAGTCGCTCCAAATATTGAAGGCTTGTATATCAGCTGGAAGAATAAGTCCGATTTTGTTTCTAAGGAGACAGATATATTGGGTGTCTTTGTCTCACATGCACATATGGATCATATTGGGCTTCTATCCCAAGTGAATAGAAACATCGATGTGTTCTTAGGGAAGACATGTCTGATTATTGAGGGTGTTAGGAGAGAAGTTAGTAGGAACACTGCCTATGTAAGCTATGAAGGTATTAATTATAATACTTTCAGGACAGGAGATGAAATTAAAATTGGCCCATATATCGTCAAACCAATTCATGTCGATCACAGTGTCCCAGGGGCATACTCATTCCTCATAGATACGCCTGAGGGAAGAATGTTATATACGGGAGACTTTAGGCTACACGGAGAGATATTAGATGAAAAATCATGGACTAGAGATATGTTGGAGAAGGCTAAGGAGGATGATATTGAGGTAATGATAAGCGAGGGAACTAGGTTCCATGACTCCTCTTTAGAAAGTGAAGAAGACGTATACTCAACATTCTCTAGGATATTCTCTAGATATGATGGAGACATACTGATGACATTCTCATATCTGGACACCGATAGATTTGAGAGTCTATTAAAGGCATTGGGTGACTCTGGGAGGGAGGCTGTAGTCTCAGATAGACACTTCCTATTCATATGGAAACTATCTAAGGAGGATGAGGTGCTCAGCAAAAAAATATCCACCGATCCAGAGTTGATTAAGATATATATTGGAG
>JALTNJ010000222.1 GCA_027000765.1 Nitrososphaeria archaeon
TCTCTTCAAGCCTATCAACCTTGACATCAACCCATCCATCAGATATTAGGAAGCTGAGTATATAGGCGCGTTCCACCGGGTCACCACGTGTTATAAACTCCTTATAATCTATATACTCGCCTCTCGAAGCATCTCTAAGCTCGTTTAAAACCTTCATCATCAGGCTTCTAACCACCTTAGGCTCTATAAAGAGCCTCGGCTCCACATCCCCCATATACTCACTTAACTCTTCAAATCTAAGCCTCCTACTCTCTAGATCTTTTAGACTATTGAAGTAGAACATCGCCTCCTTAATCGCCTCCAAGTTAATGCTCTCCATCTCTATAACCGGCTTCCAGGACCTTACAAAGACCTTGGATAATTCATCAATCGACATCTTGTATATCCTGAGTTTAAGAAGCATCTTATCCAGGTATAGGCCTAGGCCACGTCTTCTAAGCGACCTTCCCTGGGCCTCTAAAATAGCTACGAGCCCATTCAAGGCACGTATATCCTTTATCAAATAGGTATAGTCTAACTCGGCTAGACGCTTATTCCTAGCCAATTGCCTTATGAACCGACCTACATCTACATCAAATGGGTCGATAACGCCTTCTGAGACCTTTATAGCCAAATCTATTATTCTATCGTAAAGCTCCTCCACACTACTCACTTATCTCCTCCCTCCTCAGGCTAGTGGGCACGGATATACCCTCAATCTTCTGGACGACAATGATATTTGCATCGCTAAGCTCCCTAGTAATGTACCCAGGTGTAATTATTATATATTGGTCGGTTCTATCCCTCATCATCTCCACTATATACTCAAGTATAATCTCCCTATTCTTCGGATCCATATGGACATCGAACTCATCCACCGCCCTGAAAGGCGACTGTACATACTGTTGTAGAGCGAGGAGGAAGGACATAGCTGCAGTGGTCCTTTCACCACCCGACTGGGAATATACATCCATTAGATGAGGTTCGACGCCTCCAAACCCAACGTATAGCTCTAGACCAGCCTTATCCACATCATCTATATTCACTATCTTAGCGTATCCAGATGCATTTAGCCTCGAGAGTATCTCATTATAGCTGTGGGATACCTTAGATACATACTCCTGGATCTTCCTCTGCCAGACCAGTACACGTCTCTTCAACTCCTTCTCAGCCAGCTCCTTATCCTCCATGATCTTCCTCATCTTCTCCTCCAGCTCAGCGTATAGGCTTCTATAGTAGTTGTATGTAGCCTCTACAGAGTCATCTACATCCCTATATAAATCGAGTTTACCACGTACCTCACGTATCTCAGCGAGGATCTCCTGCTGAGATCTAGTAGACTCTATCTCATCACCATATTTAGAAGCCTCTAACCTAGCTTCCCTCAATTCACCCTCCAAGGTATTGATAAGCTTCTCAAGCTCCTTCAACCGCTTCTCCAACAACTCGATCTTATATAGTGTCACGCTCTCAAGACCCCTAGCAGAGCCGTAGCGCTTCCTAAGCAGATCCATCTCCTCAAGATGCCCGCTTAACACATGTCTCCAGTCCTCCCTAGTCCGGTCATCTATAGATCCTATTACTAGTAGGGAGTCTATCGCTGACATAAGCTCCTCCATATGCCTAAAATACTCTCCCTCGATAAACCTGATCTCATTCCTAGCCTTCATAAGCGATAGATTCTCATTATGGAGATCCTCCTTCACCCGGTTTATCTCCATCCTAGAGTTCTCCAGCTCCCGCTTAATCCTATGATACTTACTCCAAGCCAGCTCGGCATATAATGTGTCAAGCCTATTCTGTAGGCTTCTCTTCTCCATCAGCCTATTATACTGCCTCTCCCACTGGCGTAGGGCGTCTCTAGCCTCCTCGAAATACCCCTTTATCTTCTCCTCCTCACCAGTGATCCTCTCAAGCTTCCTACGGGAGTCGAGTATCTTCTCCCTATACTCGCTTAGGCCTAGGGCCTCTTCAAACATCCTGAGCTTCTCCCTAGGGTCTACGAATCCAAACATCTCAATCATATTCTGATGCATGATGATAAGCATGTTATCAGGGTTTATACCCGCTCTCCTCAGGAGTCTATCGACCTCCATCTTCGTCGCAGGGCTATAGTTTATCTGAAACGGATACTGGCCATCCGCCCTAAGGACCCTGGATATAATGACTTCATCCTGACGTATCGTGGGGAACGGTTTTGACACGCCGTCGCCACTATTATCTAGGACTATGGAGACGATGGCATAGTCCTTTCCACGCCTAATTAAGCCGGATAGCTTCTTAGACCTCTCTGTATGCGACTGGCCCATGGCCACTGATATTGCGAGGAGGATACTTGATTTACCCGCTCCATTTGGCCCGGTTATGATGTTTAGACCGGGCTGGAAACGTATCCTAGAATATTCATATGACATGAAGTTTTCTATCATGACTTCCTTGATCAGCGCCTTCCCATGTTTCATGCTCATAGTCAACTACCACATGCAACCAATTATTTTCTAACCGGGTGTTCCTCATAAAGCTTTTGTCTCAATGCCTCGAGCATATTCAAAGACGCACCCATATAACCTGCTGCAGATAATATATTTAACTCCTTTCTCTCCCCAAGCTGATCAGTTAACTTATCTATATAGGACATATAGTTGATATCCCTCATGAAATGATGGTCGATAATCAATTTCTCAGGGACATATGTATTCAATATCCTCAATAGGTTATCGAAGCATTTCTCTATTATGAAATCCGGGACCCTAGTTCCAGTTAGATATGTCATCGGACCATCAAGATATATGGTCCTAGGCTTATGCCTCAAGATGAAGTCAATAGCATCCTCATGGTAGGGGCCTTCAACGTCACTAGTATATAGGAAGGAATCGATGCCATCGTCTATATAAGCCATAATGACATAGCCGAGGCG
>JALTNJ010000223.1 GCA_027000765.1 Nitrososphaeria archaeon
GTCATTCCAGGTTCTTTTAGATCTTTTGAGAGAGAAAGAGGAAAGATTTTAAATCCTGATTGAGAATCGCTCACTCTTTTATAGAAGAAAAGCCTAAAAATGAAATTAAGCATCGTGTTACCAATTCTATTAACAAGTCTCATGCTATTTCTTCTAAGTTTTCGAACACCTATTACTACTGTGTTTCCGTTTAATTCCAATGAAGATGGTTCAATATTTGAAATATCATATGTATCGTCTCCATCGATCATAATCACATAGGTGTCGTCATCAAATAACTCGGATAAATAATTTAATCCAGCGTTTATGGCATATCCATAACCTTTTTCTGTAGCTATAATAACTGCATCAACACCATTATCAATAGCAGTCTTAACAGTGGGATCTGCCTCATCATTAACAACAACTACTATGAAGATACAAGGTTTAAAAACACTTCTCAGTTTACTTATAACTCTATCAATAGTCTTTTCCTCTCTAATACAAGGAATAACCGCTGCAAATTTACAATTCTTTACAGAGCTATCAGATCTATAGAGCACTGTATATTCAGCGGCATTGTTACCGGCCACTTCAAAAACCTCATAACGAAAACACGAGATATCTAACTTTAATCCTTATCTTATGAAAAACAAGGTTTTTAAAGATTTAAGGATAAGGTGGCGCCGGGAGTGGGATTTGAACCCACACGGGGCCAAAACCCCATCGGCTTTCTGGCCATTATCTAAGCAGATGATCTCGAGGCCGACCCCTTTGCCATTCGGGCATCCCGGCTCCTTATCAAGCGATATATTTTGAGATTTCCTTTTTAAGTTTAATTGAATAAAATATGTCCAGTTGAAGCCGTGATGAATGATTTTATTTTCACATACTAAAATATAGTTTGGAGAGTTCCTATAGAGTGATAGACAAGGGAATTAACATGGATAAACTGGAAAAACTGCAAAAAGCATTGGACGAAAGAGGGAAGATACTTACATTAGAGGCTGAAGAATATATTAGAAAAAATATTGATAAAATAGATGTCTCGAAGCTTATAGAGAAAATCGACGAGACAAAAGACCTGTTTATAACTGTAGAGATTCTAGAGATGATACTTGAGAAAACAGAAGTGGAGATAACTGACGTAATAGATAGAAGAGAAAAAATAGAAGCTAAAATTAAGGTAATATATGATCCTGGAAAAAAGATCACCAGAGGAACCGGTTTTAACGAATATTTTTCTCAGTTTCAAAGTAGGTATAAAAAGCTAAAAACACCTATCCTTACACAGATGAAGATACGTTCTCCAGATTTCCTAGCTACATTAAGTCTCGAGAAAAAAGAGAGTTACAACATCATTGGTATAGTTTATTCTAAAAAGATTACACGAGACAGAATTTGGCTTGAAATTGAGGATGAAACCGGTGTAAGAAGAGTTCTAGTTAGTAGGGGAGATTCTGAAAAAATGTATAGAACGATCCAGGAAATTCCATTGGATTCCGTTATTGGATTGAAGGTTATTCTCACAAAAACAGATTTACTTATAGCAAAAGAAGTGTATCTACCGTCGGTACAGCCAAATAATGGGTCTGTAGATGAAGATATCTTTGCTATATTGACTTCTGATATTCATGTAGGTAGTGAGAAATTCTTAGAAGATGAATTCAAGGCATTTATAGATATATTAAATGGATACACTGATGATGAGAGATTAAGGACTATCATCTCAAGAACAAAGTATCTTATTATTGCGGGAGATATAGTAGATGGAATTGGAGTCTTTCCAGATCAGGAAAAAGAATTATTGATAACAGATATAAGAGAGCAGTATAAAGAGGCTTATCGACTTCTTAGCAAAATACCTCAGGATATTAAGATCATTATGGTACCAGGAAATCACGATGCTACAAGAAAAGCCCTTCCACAACCACCGATTTCCGAGGAATATGCAGAGGAATTCTATAAAGATGAAAGGTTTTTAATGTTGGGAAATCCTGTAAACGTCAGTTTACACGGTGTAAACATGTATATTTATCATGGTGATTTTCTACAAGATACATTTACATTGATCCCGGGAATAACTCAGAATAACCTCGATAAAGCAATGCAGATACTCCTTCAAGTGAGACATGCAGCGCCCACATTTGGAGTAAGTACAAGAATAGGTCCTGAGCCTATTGATAAACTCGTGTTACCGGAGAAACTAGATGTATTTCACACCGGCCATATTCATCGAATCAGTGTTGGAAACTACAATAATATACTTATGATAAATTCTGGGACATGGCAGAAGCAAACTAAGTATCAAAAGGCAAATGGATATGAACCAACACCTGGAATTGTGCCAATTGTAAATCTTAAGACAAAAAAAGTTGTTTTACTAAACTTACTTGAATAACTCACCTATTATTGGATCTTCTTCCAATGCTTTCTTAATAAGATCAAGTGGAACCGAAAACTTTACTAGAGATATACGGCCACCTCTTCTACCATAATTTTCTAATCGTTTATTAACTAGACCTAGGATACCGAGCTCTGTAACAAGACCTAAGAATCGTCTGTATGACAATGGAGAGCCGGCTATTCTTCTAGAGAACTCAATGTATTTATTATATAACATGCTGCTTTTCACTGAGTCATATCCACTCTGTGACATGTATAGTAAAGAGGCCAAGATGATACGTGAATGAAGAGGAAGAGAGGATACTGCATCAACTATTCTTTCTCTATCAATGCTCGAATACGCCTTCTTAACATGATCACTATTCACCTTATTCTCCCCGGCTATTTCTGCAATCTCCCCGGCCACACGAATCAGATCAAGTGCCTTCCTAGCATCTCCATGCTCAGCCCCAGAAAGAGCTGCTGCTAAACGAAT
>JALTNJ010000224.1 GCA_027000765.1 Nitrososphaeria archaeon
CCTTTAGAAACCTGATTGTAGCAGGTCTAGAGGCACTACAGCTTTTTCATTATGAGACGCTTTATGTATCAACCGGCTTCCTTGTCTATCGTCTCCTGATGATATACTTTCTCCTAAGGGGATATGGAGTCGATGGGATTTTAGTGGCGTGGATAATAGGCGAGGTCCTAAGTATTATACTTATAATGAGGAAGACGATTCCCCAGTATAGCCCCCCTACCCTTGAATCAGAAAAACCTTCAAGCATAATTAAGGATGCCGCTCCCCTATTTATAGCAGATATTATTCTAGCGGCAACGGAGTATGGTGATAGGATTGTCTCATACATATTTGGACCGAGTATACTCGCGTATTTTTACATAGCCACCACTGGAATACTCTTTTTAACGGCTATGTATCAGGCTATTCAAGGCAGCATGCTCCCACATTTATCGGAAGAGTATCATCTCAATGGGATAGATGGCTTAAGCAATAGAATTGAGGATATTAGTAGATACATATTCATATTTGTATCCCCTGTCTTTATACTCGCGGCAGCTTTGGCAGAGCCACTAATCTATCTCCTCGCCGGCCCAGCATATGGAGGGGCGATACCCCTTTTCCAAATAATGAGTATAGGCCTTTGGCTAGGGCCTCTCAACCCACTGCTCCAGAGCGCGTTTATAGCAGCCAAGAAGAATAAGGAGCTCATGATAATAACAGTCATATCTATAATAGCAGACCTAGTAATTATGGTAGGGCTCTATCCATATGTAGGCTATATATCCACTGGAATTGGAAGGGCTTCACTGATAATAGTCTCATACCTACTGTTTCTCTATGCAGGCATTAAAATGCTGAATATACGTATCGATATAACTGCATATGCCAAGTCATTTATCGCTGGAGGCATCTCTGGATTAACAATATGGCTAGTATGGGAGAATTTCAAGAGATTCGACGTGTTCTTTATCTACTTTATCGCAGCAGGAGCCTTGTATCTAATTATACTACGTATCCTAAAAACAGTCACACCAGAGGAAATAGCCTCGCTATATATCTCCCTACCCTACAGGGAACGTTTAATATCCGTCATTAAGATAATATGTTATTTGTCGGGTATTGAACATGAAAAAGTATTTAAGATGGTGGAGGCAAGATGATTAAACTGCATCTAACACCATATGGTGTTGTTAAGGAGGATGATGGAAACCTTGAAATATATAAATTCGGAGATACTCCAGATAAGGCAGGGGTAAATCTATATAGGTTATATAAAGGTAGGCTTAGCCTTGAAAACATAGTCGAGGACATAAAAGATTCTAAGCAGGTCTTCGTTACATCACGTGTATTGTATAAACTCCTCGGAAGATACTCCGATTTATTCGATAAAATAGAATATGTAGATAGGGAAAAAACGTCATCCGAGCTATTAGTTAAAACCGGAGTGGCTAAAGATGCTAAGGAGGCTCTGAAGCTCATAAAAGATGTTATGAAAGCCTATTCAGAGGAGAAGCTTAAGGAAGAATTGGCTAATAAGGATCTTCTAATAATACATGCGATAAATAGCTATGACGAATATACCGAGACAATAAACTTATTCTATGAGAGGCTTAGGGAGTGGTACGGCATATACTTCCCTGAATTAGCTGAGCTGGTTACCAAGATAGAGAGCTATGCAAATCTTGTAGCAACTCTAACTTGGAGAGAAGAGTTCACTAAGGAAAATCTGCTTAAACTAGGCTATGCAGAGAAGAAGGCTGCGGCTATAGAGGAGGCGGCTAAGGCTTCCAGAGGCGGTATGCTGGAGATGAATGACATTGAGATGATAAGAATCCATGCAAAGATGCTTAAGGACATGGTGAAGACACGTGATGCCATAGAGAACTACCTCGAGGAGCTGCTTGAAGAGGTTGCACCTAACATAACTGCTATAGTAGGCCCTAAGCTAGCCGCTAGGCTTATAGCTAAAGCCGGTGGAATTAAGAAGCTAGCTATGTTCCCCGCGAGCACCATTCAGCTCCTCGGAGCTGAGAGAGCACTATTCCTAGCACTTAGAAAAGGAAGGAAACCACCCAAGCATGGAATTATATTCCAGCATCCATTTGTAAGCCAGTCACCCAAGGTTATCCGGGGCAGAGTAGCCAGGATATTGGCCGGTAAGCTTACGATAGCTGCTAGGGTAGATGCATTCGGTGGAGAATACGTTGGTGAAAAACTGTATGAGGAAGTTAAGGAAAAAGTAGAGGTGCTTAGGCAGCAGGCGCCAAAGCTTAAGGAGAAGAAGATACGAGTAAAGCCCAAGCCTAAGAAGGGAGCGCCTAGAAAGAGGAAGAAGAGGAGGAGAAGGAGGTGAGATGTTAGATGAAAGTTGTAGAGACAAATGTTAGGAATATGTATTGGATAGAGAAGGGAGATAAGAAGATTTTGACGACGAAGAATATGACTCCAGGCATCACATACTATAAAGAAAGTGTGTTTAAAACTAAAGTAGGAGAGTTAAGGGAATGGATTCCTTATAAAAGTAAGCTTGCAGCAGTTATCCTAAAGGGTTTAGATATTGGGTTTATGAATAATGTGAGGAGAATACTTTATCTAGGTGTATCCACGGGAACCACAGTAAGCCATGTATCGGATATAATTGAGGATAAGGGAATCATATATGGAGTTGAGATAGCTCCACGAGTAATGCTTGAATTCATTGGTAGAGTAATATCCCATAGAGAAAATATTATCCCCCTATTCTTCGATGCCAGAATACCTGAGGAATACAGGGATATAGTGGATTACCCCGTTGACCTAGTTTACTGTGATGTTGCCCAGCCAGATCAGACTAGAATCGCTATCCTGAATT
>JALTNJ010000225.1 GCA_027000765.1 Nitrososphaeria archaeon
TTCATAAAATAACCATTTATATAGGGGCTGATTCTGTCGAATATTATAATATTATTTTTTAATTTTAACCGCATAACAGCAAGATTTAAAAAGATTTTATTTGCTTCCAGAACGCTCCAACGACATTATGTATTTTTCATTCTCGTATGTCCAGCCTCCCCTCTTATACAGGTGATAGGGTAGTTTTTTCTTGCAGTCCAGCAGGTTCTTCTCCAGGAAATAGAACTTATATTTCTTTATGAAGCCATCTGCCAGTATACGATCTAGGAACTCAACGTATCCTAGGAAAGTGCTTATGGGCATTGCACCTATCTGAATCACCTTGTTTCCTCCCAGTACATATCCTATGAATTCTAGGGCATATAAGTCGTCAACAGTTCTTGTGAGGATCTCCCTCATATCCGCCTTCTCAAAATCAATGTATACCACTGGATAAAGAACTGGAGTGTTTAGGTATTTGGCGAAGTGCATAATATATGCTTCAACAAGGTCTTCTCCCAGTATATGTCGATGGAAATGATAATGTAGGTTTTGAACGGTCGTATTAAGTTTCTGGGATAAGTCGGATAGGGATATGTCCCCCATCTCCTCCATTGCTTCTAGGAGGCGTATGTCATACATATCTTTAATTTTATTATAAACCTTCTCCTCGAGGGATAGCTCGACTCCTTCCTTGATGTATTTCTCCCGTTCAGACAGGAACTTTTCATAGAGTTTCCTCCAGTCGAACTTCCATTGTTTACTCCTTCCATCGAACCATTTTGAATCCATCTTTACTCTCTTCAAAAAGGTCATCCAAAATAACTTATAGTCGTATGCTAAACCCATCTCAAGCATCTTATCCATATAGTAAACTAGATATTTCTTACTCTCGATTGGAACTGCATAGAATACGAATATCTCGGGTTTAACCCCATATATCTTCTGGATACATAATGCATATGGATTCTCCTTTAACGAAGATACTAATCTATCCACGTGTTTCGGGTTATATTTAATGTGTAATACGGCCGTCAACATCCCTAGATAATCATATCTAGGGTTTATCGACATCTTTAATAAGCCGAGCCTGAGCATCCTATTAATCCTATGTCTTAGAGTAGACTCAGGGATGTTTAAGACCTGGGAAATTTTATGGATCTTCCTCGGAGTATACTTATTTAGGCCGGCAACGATCTTGACGTCCATGGCATCAAACCCATATCTACCCAAATAGTAACACCTCCTATAAACATTATAATAAATTAATATTAATAACAATGATTTATAAATAAATATACAATTAATGGTTTAAATATCGTAAATTTTTTTTAAAAGCCGTTAGGATTTTTTAACAGATTCAACTTTTTCACTCGATGTATCCAGATATCCGTTGCTAGATTAGCATATAACTAATATCTAAATCCCGCTCTAAATTTGAAATGTATTTAAGTAGAGGAAAGATATACATGAATTATTTGTAACATGTTACAGGATGGGATTGACACCTAGAAGAATGTTATGGGAGGAACATTGCTGTTTTTTGAGGTGTAGTTAAAGATGTCCAATGAAACGGTTGTAATCGCCTTAGGAGGGAATGCATTTATTCAGAAAGGCCAGCGTGGAACGGTTGAGGAGCAGTGGATAAACGTGTCGAGGGCCATGAGACAGATAGCAGATATCATCGAGAAGGGATATAAGGTTCTCTTGACACATGGAAACGGGCCACAGGTAGGAAACATTCTTGAGTGGATGGAGGCCTTGAAACATAAGATTCCGCCTCTACCAATGGATATGGCTGGGGCGATGACCCAGGGATGGATTGGGTATATGATACAACAGTCACTAACCAATGAGCTGAGGAGAAGAGGGATACATCGAAGGATAGTTTCAATTGTAAACCAAGTGCTTGTAGATGGAGAGGACGAAGCCTTCAAAAACCCCACGAAGTTTGTAGGCCCCTATTATACGGAGGAGGAAGCTAAGAAGTTAATGAGAGAGAAGGGGTGGATCATGAAGCCAGATCCCCGTGGAGGATGGAGAAGGGTCGTGCCATCTCCCAAGCCAATTGACAACATAGAGAAAGAGGCTATCAAGATGCTTCTAAACAGCGATTTCATTGTAATTGCCTCGGGAGGCGGAGGCATACCAGTCGTGGATAGCGGGGGACAAATAAATGGAGTAGAGGCCGTGATTGACAAGGACCTTGCAGGCGAGTTATTAGCCTCGCTCGTGGATGCAGACCATTTTATTATCTTGACGGATGTTGAAGGGGCAATGATAAACTATGGTAAGAAGAATATGAGGATACTAAGGAAAGTAACTGTGGATGAGATTGAAAAGTATTATAGGGAGGGTCATTTCCCACCGGGATCTATGGGTCCTAAGGTATTGGCAGCTATAAAATTCATTAGAAATGGTGGGAAAAAGGCTGCGATAGGGCATCTATATAAGGCCCTTGACCTTCTTGAGGAGAGGACTGGGACCATAATCACTAGATAACATCTTGGTTAGTTATTATTAGGTGGTTTAAATGGTTAGTGGAGAGTATACTTGGGAGGAAGATATTGAGAGACTTGGAGAAATGGATAAAGATAAACTGTTGGAGCTGTTCAGAATGCAGATCAAGAACATATGGAGAGTAGATGGCCTATATTTCCAGGGAATAGAAAAAAGATTTGGAGTAGAAGCAGCTACGGAGATAGATAAAGAAACTTGGAGGATACTCGCGAAGATAGAGGCGAGAGACCTAAAGAAACTATATGGCGTGGATAAGGTAAAGGAAATAAAGATGTTCATGGAGATGTTGCTAAATACCAGCTGGGCGCTTTA
>JALTNJ010000226.1 GCA_027000765.1 Nitrososphaeria archaeon
GTATGGGGATCGACTTCCTATCCTTCTTGTGTATAATCCCTCCTATTACTATAATAACAGCCTTATCACCCTTCTTATCTAGAAAAGGAATTAAATTACCATATTTTTTCATCTCATTCCTCAGCATTAGAAACTTATCCTTCATATCAGGAGTCTCTCTAATGTAGAATACATATCTCCTGTCTGCCATCATAAAGGACTCTATCTCAAAATATTTGCTTATAGTATTTTCTAATAATCCTATCATGGGATCTATATAATGCGTTGGTTTATCCTCCATAATTATCCCCATAGAACCATAAGCATGTTCCTACTCAACTATGTATAACACTATTAAAAAGTTAATTATATAAAATAATGTATATTGTAGTAGCAGGAGCCAGTATACATGTTGCTCGAGGTATCCTGAGATGGTTGAGAGGCTTTTCGTGATAGAGGAAATCAAACTCGATTATCTACCTGATGTAATTAGGATAAATGAGAGGGTCTTACCCGAGAACTATCCATATTATTTTTACGAGCTACTATATAGAAACTATCCTAAGGCTTTTCTAGTTGCCCGTATCGATGATAAGATCGTTGGTTATGTAATGTGTAGGGTAGAACATTCATTTAAGGTGACGGGTTTCTTACCCAAATTCTCTAAAGTAGGCCATGTCGTCTCAATAGGGATATTACCTAAGTATAGAAGGCTGGGGATTGGCACTGAGCTTATGAAGAAGGCTATGGAGGCCCTTAAAGACTACTATGAATGTGTGGAGGTTTATCTAGAGGTACGTGTATCAAATACACCTGCCATCAAGTTTTATGAGAAACTAGGTTTTAAAATTGACAGGATAATCCGGGGATACTATAAGGATGGTGAAGATGCCTACGTAATGAGTAAGGCACTTTAAAAATATGGATACTATTATTCTAGGAATACTGCTACTACACTATCCTTCCTAATCACCACTCCCTCCTTATCCTCCCACTCACGGAGCGTCTCGTCACTCGTCTCAATTATCTTCACCTGACTGACTTTTAGGGTGCCGTCGTGGCCCACATCATCAATAACACACTTTATCTTCCCGATCTTCAGCTTTATAATAACCTCGGTGCCCTTGAGGCCCATGAGAAACCTATTCATGTTCAGCATCTTCCGTATCACTCGCCACTATATAGTCTAATTAACGTAAATGTATATCCTTTAAAATAAATATATAAAGATTTTTACCCTACAGAGGTTCTCGACAGTAAAAACGTGTATGTCATATGTAAAAATAACCCCTCTTGATGTCTATATGAAAGTTTATTTACCCCATTTCATACGTTTTATATGGTGAATGATAGGAGGTGAGCTAGATGTCGGCTCCTGTATACCCGGTTGCATCGGGTCAGCCGATATTAATCCTTAAGGAAGGTACCTCCAGAAGCAAGGGACGTGACGCTATGCGTAAGAATATCCTTGCTGCCAAGACCGTTGCAGAGATTGTTAAGAGCAGCCTAGGTCCAAAGGGCATGGACAAGATGCTGGTCGATAGCTTGGGAGACGTCGTAATCACAAACGACGGCGCTACGATGCTAAAAGAGATGGAGATAGAGCATCCCGCTGCCAAGATGATGGTTGAAGTCGCCAAGGCACAGGACGCTGAGGTAGGTGATGGAACAACTTCAGTAGTAGTCTTCGCAGGCTCCCTCCTTGATAAGGCAGAGGAGCTGATCGATAAGGATGTCCATCCAACAGTCATAGTCGAGGGTTATAAGAAGGCTGCTGAGAAGGCCCTCGAGGTCCTCAATAGCATCGCTAAGAAGATTGATCCAAATGACGATGAGATACTAAAGAAGCTTGCTGAGACATCCATGATAAGCAAGTTGGTGGCTGCAGACAAGGAGTACCTTGCTGAGCTAGCTGTAAAAGCGGTTAGGCATGTAATGCATGAGGAGGATGGGAAGATAAAGATCGATCTAGACGACATTAAGATCGAGAAGAAGCAGGGTGGAAGCATAAGAGACACAATATTCGTGGATGGTATAGTCTTGGATAAGGAGGTCGTTCATAGTAATATGCCTAGGAGGATTGAGGGCGCTAAAATTGCTTTGATCAATGCTCCCCTGGAGATCAAGAAGACCGAGTTCGACGCAAGGATAAACATAACAAGCCCAGATCAGTTGAAGCTCTTCATAGAAGAGGAGCACAGACTCCTGAAGGAGATGGTTGATAAGATTGTCTCTACAGGCGCAAACGTGGTTATCTGCCAGAAGGGTATTGATGATATTGCTCAGCATTACTTGGCTAAGGCGGGTATACTTGCTGTTAGGAGGGTGAAGCAGAGCGACATGGAGAAGATCTCCAAGGCCACTGGCGCTAGAATTGTAAACAACATTGAGGAGCTATCTTCAGACGACCTTGGTACTGCAAAGGTTGTTGAGGAGAGGAAGATCGAGGACGACAAATTCGTCTTCATCGAGGGATGTGAGAAGGCTAAGAGCGTAACCATCCTAGCCAGAGGCGGTAACGAGAGAGTCGTTGACGAGGTTGAGAGGAGCCTGAGAGACGCCCTAAGCGTCGTTAGAGACGCGATACTAAAGCCTGCTATCGTTGCTGGTGGTGGTGCTCCTGAGGCTGAAGTAGCTAAGGAGATTAGGAAGTGGGCTGCAAAGCTCTCTGGTAGGGAGCAGCTAGCCGCAATGGCATTCGCAGACGCCATCGAGGTAATCCCATTGACACTAGCTGAGAATGCAGGGCTAGACACGATAGACATAGATGTCAATCTAAAGGCTGCACACAACAGGGGCGAGGTATGGTACGGTGTCGACG
>JALTNJ010000227.1 GCA_027000765.1 Nitrososphaeria archaeon
AAAAAATTTTTGAAGTAGGAGAGAAGGGAGTTTACTCGATGTAGTTGAAGGAACATCCTGTTGTAGTGGGCTGTGTAACAATGACTTTATACCCCTTGCTTGATAGAAGTTCCTTAAACTGGTCTACATCCTCATGTTTGGTGAAGATCGATATACTGGGTCCAGTGCCGGCGATACCCGCTGCTACAGCCCCCTTACTCAGTGTCTCCACAAGAACCTCATAATCCATGTTTGTCAAGAGGGAGAATAGAAGGCCGTTTAGGGTAACCGCCTTTAGATGCCCACCTTTCTGACCCACGTCGAATATCTTTTTGAATAGCTCACCATATTTCCTGATCTCACGGGTGGTGTGGAAGAGGTTTTCATAGGCCCGTGGTTTATATCCGATGACTATAGAGCATTCGGGGACATTTGTAAACCACGATATTACCCTGCCACCCATGTTATCGGTGTAGACGACTCCACCTTTAAAAGACGCATATATCCCTTCTAGAGAGCCGAGGAGATATGAGCCTGATGTCCGGGATATATTCATGGCAATATGGATTATATCGTTCTCGGACAAGGGGAGGTTTAGTATCTGGGCTACTCCGAATATAGTGTATACAGCTACAGAGGCCCCGCTTTTAAGCCCTACATTAGCGGGTATAGAAGATTCTATCTTAATCTTAAGCCCAAAATTCTTTTTACTAATGTATCTGGAGATGAAGTCCTTCTTAATCCTATCGATAAGCTTAGTATCCCTATCCCACTCACCCATGACAACGAACTCCACATCACGTGAGTCCGGTACAGTCTCAATATTTATCTTAAGGGGGAGCGCAATACCCATTGCAGCCGCATATCCACTAGACAATCCACTTATAAATGGTAGTGAACCGTGTCCTAGAACCTCTATTCCCTTCATCATAAAAAATACGTTCTTGCTAAAAAATAACCTTTTAAGAGATAATTGGGTGAAAGAAATTAAGAAGAGGATTTATACAATGTTCTTATGGAATGTATATAGTAGCTCTACGTCTCTCCTAGCCATCTCCTTGAAGAACATATCGGTATCCATAACCTGCTCCACTGGATAGGCACCTGGCTTATCTAGGATTCCCTTTGCAAGCCAGTATCCAGTTATGGATGCTGGGCATGCTGTTAGGGTTGAGCCGCTCCTCCATGTGATGTGGGCTATTGCAGTCGCCTCACCTACCACGGGCTCGCCGTCGACAATGCCTTTTACCACTGACTGGAGCATTTCATAGCCTTCCCAGCCCTCCCATGCATCAGGAATATTCTTCAGGAGGGTTAGGAGGACCTTCCTAGGAGATACCTTGACGCCATCCACCTCGATCTCCCTTGTCTCCGCTAGGCCTAGGTCTGCTAGGAGACGCCATTTCATACCCTCCTCCCATGGGAGGCTGAAAGCATCTATCTTATACCATACCTCCTTAATACCCTTGTCCGCGAATGTCTTGGCCAGTGTCTCCACCTCGGGATGAAATATGTGGAAGACCCTCGCCTTCCCAATCGGCTCTGGGAATATACGTTCCTCAATGCCTGTAAACGGCCTTGTCTTGATGAACTCGCCATCCCTATATATGATTACATCCATAATGGCCTCGTCCAGCATAGTCTCAATCGAGTATTTCCATCTAATTGGTGCAGAGATATTTGGGCCCCTCGTCTCGATCGTCACATCATAGAGATGGATGTATTCCACGCTGGACATCCTCTCCACCAAGTATTTGGAGAGCATATTGATCAGGCCTGGAGCGCCTCCCGTATCTATAACAGCGGGTACACCGGCCTCGATGAACCTTGGACTGGTCCTATATAGTGAGCTGCCTAAGTCGGTATAGGGTATCTTGAGCTCTAGGGCCACGTTGATAACATTCATCGCAAGCCCGTAGAAGGTGGCGTTTATAACTGCATCGGCGCCCTTCAGGACTCTACGTAGCGATTCGCTATCTGTTACATCCGCCTTAACCGGCTTTACACGCTCTGGATCGGCTTTGGCAGCGGCCTCAGCCCTCTCAATAGATATGTCTCCAACGACAACCTCATCAATATCCTTATAAAACTCGACTAGATCCTCCACTATCCTCTTACCTACTCTACCAGCTCCAAGTACAACAATTCTCATAATTGGATCACCATGGATGGATGTTAGGGCCAGGAGTTAATCAGCCCCTTGGTATCTGAAGAAGGAATTATGTAAAGGGGTATAAAAATTTTTTCAAAAATATTGTATATACATTGGATGGGGTCCCAAATATTTGTTTTAAATTAGGACAGTAGTTCCTCTAATATGGATTTTACCTCATCCTCATCGGCGGCATCCTTTATTATTAGCTTACCT
Organism: Nitrososphaeria archaeon; assembly: GCA_027000765.1. GTDB lineage: Archaea > Thermoproteota > Nitrososphaeria > Geothermarchaeales > JDFR-13 > Geothermarchaeum. Next base: position 2,348 of record JALTNJ010000227.1, read on the forward strand.
GTGGTGAATATCCTTATCTCCTTACCCCTATGCCTAGCCTTCTTCATAACACCTGTCTTGAGCTCGATCTTATCCACATTACCCAGTATCTTCTCAATAGCCTCGTTCTTAGAGCTGTATTTCAGGAGGATCACATAGTCGTTTTTAGCCCCACATAGCTTCTCAATCTTAGCTATATACTCCTCCACCATACCTAGGCCACCATCTCGATCTCCATAAGAGCCTCTATAAACCTATCCACCTCCTCACGTGTATTATAGATGTAGAAACTGGCTCTGGTAGTGGTCTGGATGGATAGTGTCTCGTGAAGCGGCTGTGCACAGTGTAGGCCGCTTCTAACCATGATGCCATAGCTATCAAGCATCATCGCTGTCTCATGTGAATCAAGCCCCTCTACATTGAAGGACACGACTCCAAGCCTCTTACCAG
>JALTNJ010000228.1 GCA_027000765.1 Nitrososphaeria archaeon
TGGGATTCCAAGTAGGATATAGGTCTGAGACGTTGAGGAATATTGTTGACGCATACATCCGCCCAAGGGGTGATGACATTCTTAAAGTTGTTTATAAACTTGTCTCCAGACTAGGCGGGGGTGGGCTAGTATATGTCCCTGTCGACAAGGGAATAGAATATGCTGAGGAAGTGGCTGAGTACCTCAGGAATAAGGGGATCACCGCGGAAGTATTTACCTCCGGCAAGCTAGACGTATATAATAAGTTTGTAAATGGGGAGGTAGATGTCCTCGTTGGAGTCGCCATATACTATGGTGTAATGGTAAGGGGACTTGATCTCCCACAGAGGATCCGGTATGCCATATTCGTCGGCATACCTAGGTTTAAGTTCAGCGCTAGATTTGAGGAGCCTAGGCCTATTCAAATGCTGAGAACACTTGGTTTACTAAGAGAGTTAGTTGAGGCTGAGGAGAGGGAAAAGCTTGATAAAATGCTGAGAATACTGAACCGTATAGTAAAAACCGGCTCGTACTCAGCCCTAGAGAAGCTTACAAGGGTATTACGTGGAGAAGCCGAGGCGACTACGAAAACTGAGAGGACTATGCTTAGTATACTCGAGTATATTAGATCAAAGCTCTCTGATCCTGTTATTAGAGAAAGGCTGAAGAAGCTTACTCACATTCAGGTCCTCGAGGAAGACGGAGAATTCTATATCTTGATCCCTGATCTAATGACATATATACAAGCCAGTGGAAGAACAAGTAGGTTATACGCTGGTGGAATCACACGTGGCTTAGCAATATCGATTATCGACTATCCAAATCTACTCGAGGGACTTATGAGGAAGATGAAATGGATAATTGAAGAGACAAGCTGGGTAGACTTCAATGAGATAGATATAGAGAAACTTATAGAGGAAATCGATCGAGATAGGGAGATGGTTAAGAAGGTCGTTACTGGAGAAATTAAGAAGGAGATAGAAGACCCAGTTAAAACTGCTTTGATGGTGGTAGAGTCACCTAATAAGGCTCGTACTATAGCAAGGTTCTTCGGTAGGCCAACCATACGTAGAAGAGATGGGAATACTGTGTATGAGGTGTCTATAGGTAGTCTCATCCTAATGATAACAGCTAGTGGAGGACATGTATATGACTTGATAACCCTGCCAAAGAAGACAGAATATGAGAGAGGTCTCTGGCATGGAGTTTATGTTAGGGATGATGAATTTATCCCACTTTATAACTCGATAAAGCGATGCCTATCATGCGGGCATCAATTTACTTCAGAAAGCATCAACTGTCCTAAATGCGGGTCAAGTCTCGTAAATGACTCATTAAATAGAGTTAGATTCCTCCAAGACCTAGCCACTGAGGTAGATGTAGTACTCATTGCGACAGACCCAGATGTAGAGGGGGAGAAGATTGGATGGGATATAGCTATGCTGCTAAGACCCTATACGAAGAATATACATAGGCTTGAGTTCCACGAGATAACGAGGAAAGCGATTTTAAAGGCTTTAAAAGAGCAGAGGGGGTTCCTAAAAAGATATGTGGAGGCCCAGATAGTCAGGAGAATAGAGGATAGGTGGATAGGGTTTGTATTGACCGGGAAGCTGAAGACTGAGTTTAGGAGACAGATTGGAGATAAACGCTGGTATAAATGGAGAAAAGGAGAATGGAGTGCTGGACGTGTGCAGACGCCTGTATTAGGATGGATAATCGAGAGATGGAGGGATGTTGAGAATAGTAGGGCTAAGGTATTTGTGATAAGGCTTCCATACGAACTATATATAGAGTTGAAGGAAGGGGACGTATCGCCTAGCCTGAGGAATAGAATCGGTGAGATTGAATTTACAGTGGAAGGAGGAGAGAAATATATGGAGGAGATTAATCCACCTCCACCATTCACAACAGACATGCTCATCCAGGAAGCAAATAGGGTGTTAAAGATCGGCGCTGACCAAGTTATGCGACTCGCCCAAGACCTATTTGAACAGGGATTGATAACTTATCATAGGACAGATAGCACCAGGGTATCGGATGCAGGGATACAGATAGCCAAGGAATATCTCCAGCATAGGTTTGGAGAAACGGGTGGGAGACTCTTCAAACCTAGGAAATGGGGTGAAGGCGGGGCTCATGAATGTATAAGGCCTACTCGACCCATTGATACAGAGACGTTGATCGACTTAGTCATGCAGGGAGATATGGCCTTCGGCATAATGCTTACAAAGATGCATTATAGGCTCTACAGCCTAATATTCAACAGATTCATAGCCAGTCAGATGACCCCTGCTAAGACTGTTAAACAGGATGTCAAGGTAAGACTCATGAATAGAGAAGTTCTAAATGAGGATAGGGTTGTGGAGATAATGGATGAAGGCTTCCTAAAGATATATGGATTTACACGTATCAAGCCACAAGTCCCATCAAGTGAAAAGATAAGGCCTATTAGCGTAGAAACTAGAGAGAAGTTTTTAGTTCCTGGCTATACTCAGGGAGATGTTATAAAACTGATGAAGGAGAGGGAGATAGGCAGGCCAAGTACATATGCGAAGATAGTTAAGACCCTACTTGACAGGAGATATGTATTTGAAAGTAAGAGAGCACGCTGGCTAATACCCAGGCCTAAGGGAGAGATGGTATACAGCTATTTATCACAGAGATATGGGCATCTGGTCTCCGAAGATAGGACTAGAATAACTGAGAGATTCATGCTGGAGATAGAGATGGGGAAGAGGGACTATATGGAGACACTGAGAGAACTA
>JALTNJ010000229.1 GCA_027000765.1 Nitrososphaeria archaeon
ACCTTTTATCCTAAGGGGAATCCGTCTCCTCATCAGTGGAGGAACCGCCCTCGGATGTAGAACCTTGGCTCCTAATGCGGAGAGTTCCGCGGCCTCCATATAGGATAAAACTGATATCTTCCTAGGCCTCTCGACGATCCTTGGATCGGCGGTCAATATACCTGGGACATCCTTCCAGAACCATACTTCATCAGCCTCAACTGCATATGCCAGTAAAGCAGCTGATAAGTCGCTTCCTCCTCTACCAAGTGTAGTTATATGGCCACTTTTATCAACCCCGATGAAGCCGGTTACCACGGGCATTATACCCTCTTCCAATAGTGGAAGGAGCCTTATCTTAACCAGCTCATCTATTAACCCTAGATCAGGGTTTGCATTCCCATATTTATCATCTGTGACTATACCCGCCTCTCCACCCGTGAAAAACCGCGCGTTAACTCCAGTCTTCCTCAAGGCCTCCGTAAATATCCATGTAGATAACCTCTCGCCAAAACTTAGGATATAGTCCCTAGCCCTGGGAGTCACCTCCCTAAGATTATAGACACTGTAGATTATCTTCTCAAGCTCCTCCAAGTTTAATAATATAGTATCTAGAGTATCATTATCGAGGCCTAATACCCTGGTGGTATCGATATGTGTCTCGCGTATATCGAGGAGCTTTTTCTCCATCCTATCCTTCCTGCCTTTAACAGCATATTCTATCATGTCTAGAAGCATGTCTGTAATGCCCTTTATCGCGGATGTGACTATAACGATCTCATTGTCACTTGAATACTTCTTAACTAGCTCTGTCCTCATGGAAATATCTCTGGGAGAAGCGAGTGAGGCTCCACCGAACTTCATCACTAATCTCATATTCCCACTTTACAGGGAGTAATAAAGATTGTAAATGTATCTAGAGTAATTTATGTATTTATTGGCTAAATGGAATTGTTCATTAGAAAGTCTTGGGAGGATGTCATATGTACAGTTGGGAGTGTATTATGGAGGGGATCTATGTAAGGGGTGATAAAGACGTATATCGACCTGGGGAGGACTCCCTACTCCTCCTATCCCATATTATACGCACAGATCTACCGGATATGGATCTTTATATAGACTTTGGATGTGGAAGTGGGATACAGGCTATCGGACTGGGTAGGAGGAGGCTATATACATTGGCCTTAGATATCAATATCCACGCATCGAAAGCATGTGTTGAAAACTCTACTAGAAATGGGGTTGACAGATACATTGATGTTATGAGCACTCCATTATATCTTGATATGCTTAGGGAGGACTTATCTATTCTTGTCGTATGTAACCCGCCTTATCTGCCAGTGGATCAAGGTGACGGTGAATCTCCTGCTTGGGCAGGGGGTGAGGGAGGCTTGAATACAGTTATCTCCCTTATTCACTCACTATCAAGGTTTAGACATGTTGAGGCATATATCGTGCTCTCCTCATATACAGACTTATCTAGGTTTAAAAAGGTATGTGTGGAAGCTGGCTTTAGGATTAGGATCGTGGATAAATTAATATTTCCAGGTGAACATCTATTATTATTTCAATTGACTAAGTGAGGCGGTGTAATGAGCCTAGACGTCGCTATCCTAGGTGGAGCAGGTCTAGTAGGCCAGGTTTTCATCAAGCTCCTGGAGACTCATCCAATGTTTAGGGTTAAGGTAGTGACTGGCTTTAAGTCAGCTGGAAAGGTCTATGGTGAACATGTTGAGTGGAAGATCTGGGGGGATATGCCGGGATATGTTAGGGATATGGAGATCGTATCTACGGAATATCGGTATCTTAAAGATGTCGACCTAATATTCTCGGCTCTTCCATCAGAGGAGGCTAGGAGAATTGAGCCTTACTTAGCCTCCAGAGGCATGAAGGTCATTAGCAACGCATCTGCTCATAGGCTTGATCCAAATGTGCCTCTCATCGTCCCCGAGGTAAACTCTAGTCATTTAGATGCTGTGATAGAGGGATACAAAGATGGTTTTATCGTCACCAATCCAAACTGTAGCACTATAATCTTATCCCTATTTCTCAAACCAATTTATGACGAATATGGTTTGGAAGAGGTCCATGTAGTTACTATGCAAGCAGTGTCAGGGGCAGGTTATCCCGGTAACCCGGGTATTGACATCATAGGAAATATCCTTCCATTTATCCCCAGGGAGGAGGAAAAGCTTGAGAATGAGACTCTAAAGATATTTGGAGAATATATGGATGGGGTCTTCTCCAAAGCCAATTTCAATATAAAGGCCCAATCGAATAGAGTGCCCGTGATATATGGGCATACAGAGAGTGTCCTCCTCAAGACGAGTACATATGTGGAGGATCTGCAGGGCCTAAAAGAGATTCTATCCGATTTCCATGGTCCTCCCCAAGAGATGAATCTATATATGGCTCCTGAAAAACCTATTCATGTGGTGGATGGCCCCAGACCTCAGCCGCGTTTCGATGCCTTTAGAGAGGGAGGTATGGCTATAACCGTGGGTAGGACAAGGATATATGACGATGGATGGATATCGGCTGTTATACACGGTAATAACCTTGTTAGGGGAGCGGCTGGTGGAACGATTCTAATCGCTGAATACCTATGTAAAGCACTGGGATAAATCGTCGTATTAAGATGGTCTTAATTTAGATTAATATACTTGGGCAGGACAAAAAAGTTATTTACATAATGTCTGTAAGTATATTGATAAAAATTTACATATGTTGTATCATATTTTGTGAGTAGGTGAGTG
>JALTNJ010000230.1 GCA_027000765.1 Nitrososphaeria archaeon
TAGAGTGATCATTATCGTAAGGGTATTGATCGGGAAAGTGAATTGATATAACAAACTAGAGAGATATTCGCTGATGTTAAGCAGTACATCGATTAGTAGATTAAAGTTGTAGTATCTTACTGTTACATTCTCTCCTAATAGTTGAGGAAAGTACATATAGTATGTGATTGGAATAACTAGAAGTGGAGATGAGTAAAATACTAGTTTAAGTATGTGTACGATGAGTAGTGTTAAGTTCTCATGTTTTCTACAGTTACTAAATATAATTAGAAAAACAACTAAAATCCAAAAAACTCCAGAATAAAATTGAGAAAAGAGAGATAAGTAAAGTGGAATCCCGATTAGTAAATAATCTTTTGTATGTTTAAATAAAGGAGGAGTATTGTCTTGATATAGTAATTTTGTTATGTTTGACACTGCTATTAGTCCCATAAGATTACTTAGAAACTGTGCATAGCCTCCCCAAGCTAATTCTTCTAATTCAGGTCTGAAAAATGACATAAGCACTACGGCAGATAGTATGGAGATACTGCTTATTTCTAATTGTGAGAGCATTCTGTAAAAGGCGATTATTATCATGATGAGGAGTAGGACGCCAATATAGAAAGTTGCTTGATAAGCTTCTAATAATCCAGGGAAGAAAATTGTCACTGGCGGGAGGACGAGAGGAAGTAATGGAAATGAATAAATGAAATTATTAGTTCTAGTCTCTTCATGGAATAAAGCCTTTGAAGTTAGGAGATAACTTCCTATATCATCGTTGATAAGTCGATCTCTATAAAAGAAGATGTTATATGCAGGATAGATAACTATAAAAATAAAGATGATGATAAAAAGGAAGAAGACTGTTCTTTTGATGTTATTTGTTCTGAATGTTTGAAACATTGTTTTGAGCACCAGTTAAACTGATGGGTTCTGTAGTAGAGGGATCTCTAAATAAATTCAATGTCTAGAAGTGTATTAATAACATGACCTATAAAGAAAGAAAACGAAGTAATTTCTTTGTTATTAGCTTTATATCGTGATACATGCTATACTCTATAGCATTTTTATGTAGAGAAAACCATTTTTCACTATTGCCAAGTAAATGGAGAATGGCCTTTGCTATGGTGATATACGTGGGTTTACAAACAATACCTCCTCCAGATTTTCTCACAACCTTGGCTCCATAGTTATTTAGATAATCTACAGTGATTACGGGAGTACCTGCAGCCATAGACTCTAGGATAACCCATGAAAAACCTTCTCTCGAACTTGGTAAAACAAGCAAATAACTTTCCTTCATAAGAGAGACAAGAGCTGAATCGCTTAGATGACTTCTAAAAAGTACTTTATCAGTGATATTGAGAGAATAAGTGAGTCTTTTAAGATATTCTTTTTTGGGACCATCACCGATAATAAAAAGCCTTGTGTTGGTAGCTCTTTTAGAAACATATGAAAATGCTTTTATCAACATATCCACGTTTTTATGTTTCACTAATCTACCTACATACAGAATTTGGCCTTGTTTTTTGTTGTCAACACTACATCGGTATTTTTTTAGATCTATGGCTGGGGGAATATAACATATTTGGTTATTTGACAATCTGTTTCTAAGGAGAAATTGATATATCTCTGGATTAATTACAATATGTCTGTTGGTGCACTTAGCTAATTTTCTGAAAAATGGAGAGAAAAAAATATTTGCCCAATACTCTGCCCAATCGATGATTGCATCTATATGTTTTATCTGAGAACAATTTAGTAAGAGAGGTAGAATAGGCATCTGGTTAATAATAACGTTCTTCAAACCCCGGGAAGAATACAGAAAGTCGTGTAGTGCCTTTGTATAAGCTAAGAGGCCTCTTGCGGTTCGTCTATAATTATGAATATAATGGGGGATTTCAAATAACCTATATACAGTAATGCCATCGATTTCCTCTTTTACAGGAAGGGAATTGGATAGTCTTATCGTATATAGGTTAACAGAAGATCCTTGTGAGGATAGCTCCTTTCCTAGACGGCGGTATCTTGTTTCTTGCCCACCAATATGAGGGTGAAAAAGTTCAGTAACGATGTTGATATCCATATTCGTTACCTCTATTAAAATAAGTATAGAGTTCGTAGTTTAGGGGAAACAGTAAAAATGATATCAGAAAGTTTGTCAGGAGAGGGTTGAGACTGAAAAAGTAGAATAAAATGACTACAACATTTACTGAGACAGTGAGAGCTGGGAAAAATATGATGTTATATCTTAAAAAGCTAGTCAAATATGAGGAAAATGTTCTTTTTGAAGACTTTTTATAGAGTCCAAAGAATAATAGCTCCATCAAATAACCAAAGATAATTGAGCATTCGCCGGCCAAGAATATACTCCAAAAGATTGATAGACCTAGGAAATGGAAGTTTATTAAAAGTAGAAGCTCTGATATTAAAAATGACGCGATACCTACTCCCAGACGTTTCTTCAGACCTTCAACAAAGAAATATTTGAAGATCCTAGCACCATCTCTAACAGGATCTAGTTTAGATATTGAACCCTCAACTCTTGCAGTATACTCTATTGGAACCTCTATAATTTTCATATGCTTTTCAATTGCTTTGATAACGACCTCTGTCGAGAATGTCATTCCAGGTTCTTTTAGATCTTTTGAGAGAGAAAGAGGAAAGATTTTAAATCCTGATTGAGAATCGCTCACTCTTTTATAGAAGAAAAGCCTAAAAATGAAATTAAGCATCGTGTTACCAATTC
>JALTNJ010000231.1 GCA_027000765.1 Nitrososphaeria archaeon
CCCACCGTAGGTATAGGATGTGGAGGAGGCTGCGATGGGCAGATAATCGTTATTAATGATATAATTGGGTTTTCGCCGTTCATACCCTCCTTCGCCAAGAAATACGCTGATGTCGCTGGCATAATAAAGGAAGCTGTCGCCAGTTATAAGGATGAGGTGAAGAGTGGAAAATTCCCGGCTAAGGAGCATACGAGGTACATGGATAAAGAGGAGTATAAGAAGTTCCTTGACGCCCTGAAGGAAAGAGGTCTATAGACTCTCTGTGACTCCGGCTTCAGCTAGATTATCCAGTCTCTTTATTATATATCTCAATACTTTTTTCAGGATCTCTTCATTATCATAGTTATCCAGTATTTTCTCCAGCTCCTCCCTACTCTTGTTCTTAAGCTCGATAGCTACCTCGATCATCTTGGGAAGAGCCCTAACAATATTATCGACAATAGTTATATTAGCGTATCTCGCTGTCCTAGACAGGGGGTTCAAATCCACTGTTATCACGGTCTTACCCATCTTCCTCAAAGCCTCCGTCCTATCTCCATCCTCGAGAGGCACGAACACCACATCTGCTATAAATATGCCTCTGCTACTTACCCGTCTCCTCTCACTCCCCAACTCAGGTATCTTGGTATCAGCATCCTCGCCTACACCTAAGACTTCCTCAGCTCCATGCTTGATAAGCTCTTCTTTAATAGCCTCCTCCCTACCCCTCCTTCTATAAAATAGGTTTACCTCGATCTTTGCACCCACCTCCCGTGCTAGGCGAACTATCTCACCTGGTGTTAATGCTGCCACATTTCCATTTACAGATAACACTGGATGCCTCGCCAGTAGGAGAGCGGCTACAGCTGCTTTGATTGCATCCATAGCAGGTGGGATGGTCTCCTCACCTATTAAGTAGTCAAAACATTCTCCTCTTCCGTGTGCTATAAGACCCTGGAGTACAACGATCTTCTTCTCGATTCCCTCAACGATTTTCTCTCTATAGAGGAGGGACTTGTACCTTGGATGTGTCTCTGGTATCTCTATATCCTTCTTCATTTTACCACATAATAATTATATTACTCTACATCCACTAAAATTAAGCCTGAATATCTTTGGAACACCTAATGATGATATGGTTTTATACACTTCTGTAGAGGCATTATCTTCAGACACCACTACTAAAAGTCCCTTCTTAACAAAGTATCCTAGGACCCGGCCCTGACTGATATAGGTACCTAATAATTCTCTTAGCTTAGTATCCAGCTCCTTTGTCAGCATACCGGTCTCCAAGCTAAATCTATGGGATAAATGTAGGAACGACTCGATAGAAGGTGCTTTGGTAAACTCCTTGTATACCTTAATCCCGCTTTCCCTTATCTTATTCCCATATTTCTTAAACATATCAAGCGTAGTATACTTATCTAGCTCCACAGTCAGAACATGTATATTGGATGGTACTGGCACCCTATCTACAATGCCTATTCCTGGAGCCCCTGGTTCGATGCGTACCTCAAGACCTCCTCCATATATCTCTGTAATAACGTCACCATAACCAGTTACGTTCTCAACTTCAGCTAGATGAGCATATCTACCGATCTCAAGCCAGCTTTTTAATATTCCCCTCTCCATGAAGGATATGAATAGACCTCCCAAGGCAAGCGCTGCGCTAACTCCATATCCTCTTCCCAATTCAAATGGACTAGATACTTTTATCGGAATACCATCTATACCCGCATATTTATATGCAGATTCCAATGTATCTACCCTTAGTTCTTTACCGTTAAACACTAGTTTCTCATTGTTACCCTGGTTACTAGATACTATAAGACCTGGTTCAATAACAAGTCCAGCGCCTACAGTTCCAGTATGCAAGGGATCCTCTCTTTTATATACATACCAAAATCCAGATATGTGTCCCGGGATCTCAACCGTCGTAACCCGTCTCATAGCCTAAATTATAATTTTGAAAGTCCTCTAAATATTAATGTAAGTAGAGTAAGATGCACGATATATTTTGGTAATGTGGTTTAAAGGGTTGTTTTTCATGCATGGAACATCCAAATCAATAGATGACATCAAGAGTGACATCGTTCATATCCTTATTCAGACGATTGAGGATATGAATCCTATAAAACTAATTAAATCGAGTTTGAGTCTAGAAGACTCTGTCCTAAGGATCTCTGGGGAACATGCTCTCGACTTAAGAGAGTTCTCAAACATATATGTGGTGGGATTTGGAAAGGCCTCAGGGTATATGGCTATGGGTATAGAGGAGGTTTTAAGTAAGTATATAACTGACGGGCTGGTTTTGGTTCCTAGGGGCCATGGATCAGCATATGGTGATCTTGAGAAGATCTCAGTATATGAAGGGGATCATCCCCTCCCTACTGAAGACAATGTCATAGGGACTCAGGCACTCATAGAAATCCTGTCCGAAGCAGGTAGGGACGACCTTATAATCATATTGATATCTGGAGGAGGCTCGGCTCTATTAACATATCCTAAAGACAGGATACCTCTGATAGAGCTGGCATATGTAACTGAGTTACTTATGAACGCAGGGGCCACGATAGAGGAGCTGAACATTGTTCGTAAACATCTTTCTAAGGTAAAGGGTGGAAACCTAGCTAGATATATCTATCCAGCTAAGGCAGTCTCCCTAATCATATCCGACGTAGTTGGGGACCGTTTAGATGTAATTGCATCAGGACCAACTACTCCCGATCCATCTACATATATTGACGCCTA
>JALTNJ010000232.1 GCA_027000765.1 Nitrososphaeria archaeon
CGGCTATACATATACCGTCACACTAAAAGATGTTTATCCACATTGTTAAAAGATTATCTCACGTCCGAAGGAGGTGGGATGCATCACAATATACACCTGGGTCATCTAAATTGAATCCCTCCCTACAAACATTGAAGCCTAGCTTAACACTATATTTCTTGGTGATCATCTTAACCTTGGTCAAAATCATCCTCCTATAATCTTCAGGGGGATATCTATATCCATATAATATCCTCCCCCTATCATAGTATAGGAGATGTAGCTTATCCTCTATCCATGGGCATGCCTGAGTCAACCTCCGATAATTATCTGGCTTCGCCTTGTATATGGAGACAACTATGTGTCTTACCCCTATATCCACGCCTTCTTTAATTAATTTCTCGATACCATCCATGTTATCCGTGAGAAATGGGATGATCGGGTCGATTCTGAGGGAAACCGGTATACCGTTCTGCACTAGATGACTTAATGTTTCTAGACGCTTCTCTGGAGGAGGTGCATTTGGCTCAATTACCCTAGCCAACTCCCTATCTAAAGTTGTTATTGAGATGGAGACCACGGCATTCATATTCTCTAGAATATCTATATCTCTAGTGACTAGATTGGATTTAGTGGCGATCAATACATTCATTCCATAGTTCTTCATAAGCCTGAGGATAGGTCTCATAACAACCTCCTTATCTTCTGGGGGTGAATAGGGGTCGCTGCTGTAGGAGATGGCTATTACACTCCCAGGGGATAGTCTCCTCAAGTCCCTCTCCGTATTATAGACGATGTCCTTCTTAACCCTAGGGTTAAACGCATCCTTGATATAACTTGTTATATAGCAGTAGACGCATTTATGACCGCATCCTGTAATAGGGTTAAGTGTATATTTGGGTGGGCATGTGCACAGTGGATTACTCCATGGATCAAACTCTCTTATTACCCTCATATCATACTCCCAAGGGAAACGGATTTCTATTCGACTGTAGAGTGGTAATATTTGAGGAGAGACTCTGGTAATACGAGTCCAAGCTCCTTGAATTTCTCAATTAGCCTTATGGGCAGAGGGCTCAGTAGGAAGGAGGCGTACATGTAGAAGTCTCTGGGTGTCCCCGGTTTAATCTCCTCTGTGTTAACCACCATATTGTCGTGTACCAGCCTAGCTAGGCTAGAGTTCTTTACACCGACTATGGCCACTACATATGCCTTTGTAGATATAAGGTTTCTAGCCCATCTATTGACAGAGGGGTTTTCCCCTGAACATGATATCAGTATCCCGAGGTCTCCAGGCCTAGGCCTCGGAGTATTTGAGCCACGCGCCCTATATACATGGTCTCCAACAGCATATTTTATATGGTTTAGCCTTATAACCAGCATTGTTGCAACTTCATGTGCACTGCCCCTCCCCCCTATATAGACATTGCTTCTGCGTGATAGTATGTCAATCATATTATTATAGAGGTCGGAGTCGACGTACTCCGATATAAGTTTCACGATCTTCTTATAATACCCCTCTAAAATACTATATACCTTATTCTTATTCCCCTTATGTATCGAGTTGACCAATGCCTGTACAAGCATCATACTTCCAAGCTCGAAGTTATCACCCATTATACCCGCGGTTAGAAAGTCTGCTACTCTCTCATCCCTCCTACCTTTTAGTTGGATGGCTACACCGTATTTTGTAGCCAGTCTACCGATTGGAGACTCTAGGTTGGATGTTATAGCAGCTATCTTAAATTCATCCATCTTATGTTCAATAATAAATTTTTCAAAGTCCTTTGCGATGGCCAGAGGCTCTTCAGAAGCTCCACTGCCAGAGTTGATTAAGAGAAGTATCTTTTTGTAGCGTTTACTTAGTATACTTAGAGCTTCATACATATTGTTCCCAGGGAATCCAGTGTCCTCTGGAGTGGTTATGATCGGTGCATCTGGCATCTTAGCATATTGGCTCATGGGAATCTTCAGTGCGGAGTAACTTCGTCCTGAGCCATATGGAATAATACATTCTGAGTCACTCATTAACTCATATAAGGTATAGAGCTGATCTTTATCGACCTCACGGACGTTATCCCATATCTGCTCTATATACTTATATCTCATCCAGGTAGACACCTAGGCAAATACACTATCCCCAACTGAAATAATATCTCATAAACAAAATTTAATATTAATTGACGAATGTTAGATTAATAGATGTATAAAAATTTACATATGTAATATTATTATCCACAACGTCACAAAAACATCTTTCAACGATATATATACTCGCTTGAAATATATGTTTAAGAATTTTAAAATTGCTTTAAATGTATTCAATGGTAATAATATCCTGATATTTTCTTGCATAAAAATGTAATAAACAATATTTTTAAGGTACTTGGCACAGTTTATTAAATGGTGATTGAGATGGCAAAATCATGGTCCCGGACATATAATCCCCACTGGGAGAGGGACATAATTTCAGAGGCTAAGAAGCGTTTTAAGAGAAATATATTCAAGGAAGTTAGGGACCTTGTGGATAAAGAGGACTGGATAATTCTATATGGGCCGTTGGGAATCGGTAAGACCACTATATTAGCTCAAGTGATAGACGCCCTACTTGATAATAATGTTGATCCCAAGAGAATCCTATACCTATCTCTTGAAGATGATCTCAACCTTGGGGAGGAGCTTGAGTTTTATGAGAAGAATGTGTTGAGGGAGAAGCTGAGGGATACAAA
>JALTNJ010000233.1 GCA_027000765.1 Nitrososphaeria archaeon
AGCTCCTTAACACTTATGTTAAGCTCATTTGCACGTTTAATCATCTTATCATCGATATCAGTGATATTCATGGCCTTCATAACATCATAGCCCTTATACCTGAGATACCTCTCTAACACGTCATAAACAACGTATACCCGGCCATGACCGATATGTGAATGGTCATATACCGTGGGGCCACATACATATATCCTTACTAGCCTCTCATCACCAGGCTTAAACTCCTCTTTACTCCTTGTCTGCGTATTATATATCTTCATCTCCCCGTCACACTTCCCTCTTAACAATAATACATGCCCTATCCATGCGATTGTGATGCGTTATATCCGCCAAATTAATTATGTGTATGGAGTATATTTATAAAATCGTTATATGATTAAACAGGCTAAATATATGATTTGTATGAAAGATTTCCGTTATTACCAGTTTCTCCCTAAAGACTTTCCCGTTATAACTAGAATGGCCTTTGAAGAGCTGGTGGGTTATAAGGAGGGAGAGATAGATGTTTCTTTTGACCTAGGCTTGTCATTTACTAGAATAAGGGTCTCTGGAGGCGTCTTCACATTAAAGGGATATAGATATAGTATTCCCTCTCTCCTGAGGACTATGAGGGACGACTATATCTATGTACTGGATTCTGGAGAGGCACGTCGAATAGCGTTTTACCGGGATAACCTCTTCTATAAGCTATATCCAGTCTCTCCCTATACTGCTCCTACAATTGAGATTAGCGGTATTAAGATGCATAGGATCGTTGGTGTTTCACCTTGGGATGACGCGGGTAGCAAGGTCTCTATATTGAATATTAGGCGTGGAGAGCGTGTGTTGGATATTTGCACGGGATTGGGTTATACCGCTATACATGCTTTTAGAAAAGGCGGTGTCGTAACAACAATTGAGAAGGATGTTAATGTGCTGGAAATGGCTTCATACAACCCATGGTCACACGATCTTGAGCATATATCCATTTTAGTAGGGGATGCAATGGATGTCATAAAATGTTTTGAAGACGAGTCTTTCGATGTTATAATCCATGATCCTCCACGCTTATCCAGGGCGGGGCATCTATATAGTGCTGTGTTTTATGAGGAGCTTTACCGCGTCCTACGTAGAGGCGGCAGGTTATTCCACTATACTGGGAAGGTTGGTTATCGTAGGCGTGGCATCGATATAATGGGTGGTGTGTCTGGGAGGCTTAAGAAAACGGGGTTTAAGCCTAGGGTCATGAGGAGTCTAATGGGTGTTTATGCTGTTAAGCCATGATAGGTGTGATGATGCCATTTTAATGGAAAATTTTTTATCATCCTAAGCATGATATATTTATACCAAATACGTTTTTGCCATGGAGCCTATTCCTAATGAGGCGATAAAAGCTTGACTGAGAGGGCTGGTGTTGCTATAATTATCAAGATCGTGGACGGAAGTAAGCATGTTCTCTTTGTAAAGAGATCTGCTGCAATCAACGATCCATGGGCCGGGCACATCGCTTTTCCAGGGGGTCACTTTAAAGACGAGGATAAGACCATTCTAAATACAGTTGTTAGAGAGGTTTTGGAGGAGACTGGGATAGATTTGAAGAGGTATGGGAAGCTACTCTTCATACTTCCAATAGCTACCCCAAGGAATAGACCGATGCTGAAGGTTTATCCCTATGTATTTTCATTGGATGAGGATATCAAGCCTAAATGTGGGGAGGAAATAGAGGCATGCTACTGGATTCCGCTTGAATCCCTTAGGGAGACGGATATCGAGATCGGGCTGGGAGATGCTAAGAGGCTTGTCAAGGCATATGTATATGGTTTTGGTAGGAAGGAAGTGGTTATCTGGGGATTGACCAAGAGGATCCTGGATAATCTGATTATGAGGATGGGCGGCGAATAAAAATATTTCATTAAAACACCAGGTTTATAGGATGCCCCAAGGAGCATCCTTTTCTTTTCATTAAAATTTTAAAATAAAACATGGATATTTATAAAACATTGTCTAAAAACATACCACAATTACTTAAATAATACTTAATTAATAATTAATACTAAATAGTAATGTGTATATGGGGTTGAATTATTATGTCTGAGGCTGATGTCGGAAGACGAGGTTTTCTTAAAATAGCGTTTGCTGGAGCAACTGCCTTAGCCGTCGGCAGCGCCTTGGGATACTTTGCTCGAGAAGGTGAGGTATCTACACTTCGAAGTGAGAATGAGGCCCTTAAGAAGAAGGTTGAGGAGCTCTCGAGTAGCCTGGGTGTTGAGATGCCTACTGAGACGCAGAAGAATCTCAATATATATAACTGGACGTGGTATGCTAACCTAGCCCTTGTGGATCAGTGGGCTAAGGAGAATAATGTTAACCTTGTTTATGAGTTTTTCGAGGATCTAGATACAGCGATTACAACAATCACAACAGGAGCCGCTAACTATGATATTGTCGTGATCTCTGATAATGAGGCGCAGGAGCTCTGGAATGAGGGTTATCTCCAGTCTATAGACTTGGATAAAATCCCTAATTTCGAGTATCTCCCAGAGGGTTTTAAGGGGCTTCCATATGATCCTAACAATGAGTTTACTGTTGTATATAGCTATGGTACAACTGGCTTAGGATATAACTCTGATGCCTGTCCAGAAGGTGTATCCAAGTGGGAGGATGTTTTTGATGTTGATAACCCAGATAGTATCATCAGGAGATATGCTGGTAAGGTTACTATGATGAG
>JALTNJ010000234.1 GCA_027000765.1 Nitrososphaeria archaeon
CACGCTTCATAAGGGCACTATAGGATAATGGAGACTCCCTAGCAAGTATCCTAATTACCTCCCTCCTGATACGGTTACTCAATACCTGGAGGATATAATCCATCTCCTCCGGCTCGAGATCCTTCATCCCACTATATCACCTGAATTGATAGAATTGACTCCACAAGGATAAAGGTTATGTGGAGTATTCTCCACATTAATAAGGATATATCCCTATATCTTGAACCTGATTAAAGGGATTGACACGCCTGTTAAGATGGATAGAAGGAGGATGTCTATCGGGCCAGTGCCAATTCTAAAGAGGATTGTGACGAGTATAAATGAGGATATGAACTTCCCTATTCTCCTAGGAAGCCCCTCCTCCATGTCGAGACCGGGGTATAGTAAGGGGTGGAGGGATAGGCCGAGTAGGAAGCCTCCGAAGCGTAGGAATATAGCCTCTGGATAATATAGATATGTAATGATTAAGAGGGATGCAGATACTAGGTGGAATAGGATGCCCCAAGTGTATTTAGCTGTCTCCAGCTTCTCTAATAGAATCACGGTTAATAATATTGTTAGAGTCAATCCAATACCGAAGCCACCCAGTATATCCAATGGATAGTGGACGTTTAACGCTATGCGTGAATAGCCGATTACCCCTATTAGAGTCGCCGAGAACACTATTACCGGTATACGTGGGTATAATACGGCTATGGAGCTCCAGAATGTGGTTGACGACTGCGCATGTCCACTTGGAAAAGCATATCCACCGACCTCGATCTTAGGGTTCTCAGGCCTAGGAAGTGATATGAAGACCTTCAATATGAGGTTTAGCCAGCCGCTTAATATGAGGGCTACGACAGCCTTATACGCCTTCCCCGGGTCATCGAGAAAGTAGATTAGAAGGCCTATGGCAATGTAAACTGTTGACGAACCCATATTCGTCAGGAGGAGCCAGCCACGGGTATATAACGGCTCCGGCATAAGGGATATCAAGATGGAGTATATCAATAGGGATAGGCTTAGGATATAGAGTAAGTTGTCAAACGCCTTGCCGAGCCTCACCCCAATCCTCACCATTCAGACATCAATGTAGCTATATAATAGCTTTTGATGAGGACTCCATCAGTGTGGAGAGATACTTCTTAACCTCATCGAGATCAATATCCTCCCCTTTAAACACCTTCTTACCGATGATTACAGCAGGTCCATTACCCAAGCCATATCTAGCTGATAATATTAGGCCCTTGATTGAATCGGCTCCAACAACCTCGATCTGAATCTGGGCGCCTAAGTCCGATAACATGGTAACAAGGTTATTTAGGAACATCTGGTTCCTCAGCATATCCGGGGAATACTCCTGAAGCTGATCCTCCTCAAAATCACAGCCAGTTATATACTGGGTTGGGCAGCAACTTGCACATGTCGATAAGAGTGTGGGGAACAATCCATATACAGTGATCTTAATCCTATCCATATCCACAATATAGAGAGGAGGACTGCATTATATAATGTTATGCCGCTATAGACATAGGATAGAGAGTTTATTAACGGGTTCTATATGCTTTGAAGACGAGGCCGAGGCCTATCAGCAGATAAGACACCTGAGCTATTAGCCTACCAAGCTCCATCTTAGTCGCATAACCGAATAACACGGAGAGTAACCCGCCTATAAGACCCTTTTCATGGAAGATACTCGTTGAGTCTATTGGAAGCCTATAGACATATTCTGACCAAGGAGATAAGTTTAGCCCTATCTCCTCGGTATACTCGAAGAGCTCATGCATACCATAGCCGAGTATACCGCTGGCCACGAATATAAGTAGTATGCTTGTGAAGTAGAAGAAGAGCCTGATGTTCATCTTTACACCCATCTTAAATATCCCGTAGCTGATGATGAGGCTGCCTAAGACACCTATAACTACACCTATGAACGTGTTTATAGGCTCCTTGAAGAGGAGTGGGAGTATGAATAATACTGTTTCAAAACCCTCTCTATATACGAATACGAGTCCGAGGAGGGATATGCTGAATACACTCTTACTTGAAACAGCCTCACCAACCTTCTCCTCAACACTAGCCTTTATATCCCTACCCTTGACAGCCATCCAGTATATAACGCTAGTCAAGATGGGGACAGCTATAAAGGCGCCGACGGCCTCCGCCAAGGCCTTTTCCTCTACAAATACATATGTCTGATAAGCTACTACGCCGGTGGCTATGCTCGCGATAATGCCTACTAACCCGCCTAGAACCAGGTAATATACTAGTTTAGGCCTCCCAATCCTCTTTAGATAGGATGCTACTATGACGATTAAGAGGGCGGCTTCAAAAGCCTCCCTCAGCGATATCAGCATCTGAGCATACAATTTAACTTACACCCACAATTAGACAATACTTATCAGACATATAACAATGTTATTCCATGAGTTAATATATCTTTACTTTGCCAGTTTGGAAAATAAAAAGGTGAAATGGATGAGGCAGCTACTTTAGGAAGGCGTCTATAGAGACTAGGGATTTTGGTATAACGGCTCGGACACCCTTCTTCGGGTCCACAACCTGATTTATCATGACATCGACTCCAAGGCTACTGAATATGTAGGATTCTTCGAATGACCAGCCCGTGGCCTTCATAATGGCCTCAACAGCTTCTAGAGTGGCATATTCAACAGCCTTATCCAGGGACTCGTCTGAAGTCAATATAGATATATGG
>JALTNJ010000235.1 GCA_027000765.1 Nitrososphaeria archaeon
GAGGTCTCAGACGAGTATGTTATTATCAAGAACTTCGCTGGTGAACGTGGGGTTAGGAAGGCTAGGATAATGCCTGGAGTGAAGGTTGAGGTTGTTAAAAAAGGCAGTGATACCGACGTGATTGTAAAGGGAATTGATAAGGATGCTGTAGGCCAGACTGCGGCGAATATTTACCTTGCTACGAAGGTTAAGAATAAGGATCCACGTGTATTCCTAGACGGTATCTATGTATATTACAAGGGGGAGGGTATGGCATGACTAAGAAACCTGTGTTGACGGAGGAAGAAATCAGGCTGTTCGAGCTTAAGTATAGTATTATTAAGAAGAAGCTTCCGAGGTTCATCCGTCAGGAGAGCTGGAGATATGTACGTATTAAGGAGAGTTGGAGGCGTCCCCGTGGTAAGGATAGTAAGATGCGTCTACGTAAGAAAGGCCGTCCCCCTCTTCCCAGGATAGGGTATAGGACGCCTAAGCTAGTTAGGGGAAGGCATCCCTCTGGGTTTGAAGAGGTCCTAGTATATAATGTGAAGGATGTTGAGACGAAGGTCACGGATCCCAATAGACAGGCTATAAGGATCGCTGGGTCAGTGGGTAAGAGGAAGCGGATGGAGATCATTAAATATGCTGATAAACATGGTATTCGTGTATTGAATAGGAGGTTGTAGGATTATGGTGAACATAGGTCTTAAGAGACGGCTTATCGCTAGGATGCTCGGAGTGGGGGTTGATAGGGTCTGGATAGATCCGGATCATCTTGATGATATAGCCGATATAGATACTAGGGAGGATGTTAGGATACTTATTAGAAAGGGTTATGTTAAGATAAAGCCTGTAGAGGGTCAGACGATTCGGAGACGAAGTGGTAAGAGAGGACCGGGTAGTAAGAAGGGTAAGAAGACTGCTAGGATGACTAAGAAGGAGATGTGGATGATGCGTGTCAGGGCACAGAGAAAGTTCCTACGTATGCTTAGGGATAAGGGTAGGATAACTAAGAGCCAGTATAGAAAGCTTTATATGCTGGTTAAGGGAGGTATGTTTAGGTCTAAGGCGCATCTGAAGACGTATATTAGACAGAGGATATTGGCTGGTGAGGAGTAATGGGTAGGGCTAAGGGACCGACATATAGGGTGCCATATAGGAGGAAAAGGGAGCATAGGACTGACTATAGGCTCCGGAAGGAGCTTCTAAAGAGTAAGAAGCCGTTTTTCATAGTTAGGAGAAGCAATAGATACATAACAATAAGTATATCCGTACCCGCCATAGGTGGTGACAAGACTCTATTTACGGTTTCATCCAAGGAATTAGCTAAGAAATATGGCTGGATTGGGCTTAAAAACACCCCCGCAGCATATTTGACCGGGTTATTAGCTGGTAAGAAGGCTCTTGAGATGGGTGTTAAGGAAGCTGTTGTAAACCTAGGCTATGCATGGTCAAAGAGGGCGTCAATCCCATTTGCAGCTGCGATGGGGGCGGTTGA
Organism: Nitrososphaeria archaeon; assembly: GCA_027000765.1. GTDB lineage: Archaea > Thermoproteota > Nitrososphaeria > Geothermarchaeales > JDFR-13 > Geothermarchaeum. Next base: position 1,478 of record JALTNJ010000235.1, read on the forward strand.
CGCTGGGATGGAGATACCTATTGGGGAGAAGGCCATGGTTGATGAATCACGTATAAGGGGGGAGCATATAGCTGAGTATGCTAAGATGCTTAAGGAAACAGACCCTGATTTATTTAAGAGGAGGTTTTCAAAATATTTAGAAGCCGGGGTAGATCCGGTGGATATCCCCAAACGATTTGATGATGTTAAGGAGAAGATATTAGGTGGTGAAGATGGCGAATAAAGTTGAGCCTGTACCTGAGGAGTGGGAGCCTAGAACTAGATTAGGTAGGCTCGTTAAGGAGGGTAAGATCACGTCTATATACGAGATCTTTATGAATAATTATCCTATTAAGGAGCCTGAGATTGTAAGGGCTCTTGTACCCAACCTAGAGTATGAGATTATAGAGATTAGGTTGGTTCAGAAGATGACCGACGCCGGTAGACGATCTAAATTCAGGGCTGTAGTAGCCGTCGGTAACCGAGATGGGTTGGTTGGCGTCGGGGCTGATAAGGCTAAGCAGGTTCATCAGGCTATTCAGAAGGCTCTTAATAGAGCCTTATTAAACATTGCTCCTGTTAGAAGAGGCTGTGGAAGCTGGGAATGTGGATGTGGAACCCAGCATTCTCTCCTGACTGCCTCTGAAGGTAAGTGGGGTAGCGTACGTGTATATCTAAAGCCGGCTCCAAGAGGACTTGGTATAGTTGCTGGAGACACCGCAAAAATTGTTCTAGAGTTGGCGGGGGTAGCCGATGTATGGGCAATAGCCTTTGGAGAGACTAGAACCCCCCTATCTTTCGCCATGGCTAGTTACGATGCCCTTAGAAATACCTACCGTATTGTATCTAGAGACTATTGGCAGGAGGTGTAATCCTGGTAATGACCGCATACCTAGTGATACGTATTAGGGGACAGCCTGATGTTAGATACGATATTAAGGAGACGTTGAAACGCCTACGCCTACATAAGAAGTTTCATGCTACGATCGTGCCAGATGACCCTATTTATAAATCCATGTTGTTTAAGGTAAAGGACTATGTGGCTTATGGACCGGTTGACACGGAGACCGTTAAATCGATCCTGTTGAAGAGAGGTAGGCTCATAGGTGACAAGCCTTTTACAGAGGAGTATGTAAAGGAGGTCTTGAAAACAACTATAGATGAGTTGGCTGAGAAGATAGCTAAGGGAGAGCTTAAGCTCAAGGATGTAAAGGGGCTTAAACCAGTTTTCAGGCTTCATCCACCACGTGGTGGATTCAAGAGATCCACTAAGAAGCTAGTCTCAGCAGGCGGTGAATTAGGGTATAGGGAGGATATAGATAAGCTTGTTGTGAAGATGCTCTAATGCGAATATGCCTTTATAAATATTATTATCTAATTCTTAAATACTATTGAGGGTTTAGATGTAATTTAATTAGTTGGAGGAGGATGGTTGCCGATGCCTCATAGTAAACGTAAAACTAGGTGGTATAGAGGTAGTAGATATCATGGATGGGGCCAGATAGGCCAGCATAGGAAGTCTGGAGCCCGTGGAGGCTTTGGAAAAGCCGGTATGAAGAAGCATAAATGGTTTTATGTCCTTAAATATGAGCCTGATCACTTTGGTAAACATGGATTTGTATCCCATAGGCCTAGGAAAAAGGCCATGAACATAAGTGATTTAGAGCGTTTTATCTCCCAAGGAGTTAAGGAGATAAATCTTGATGAGATGGGTATTGATAAGTTGCTCGCCAAGGGTAAGATTACGGTTCCAGTGAAGGTCATTGTTAAAGAGGCTAGTGAGAAGGCTATTGAGAAGATCAAGGCTGCTGGTGGAGAAGTAGTATTGTTATCTGAGGCCGAATAGGTCGTTGAAAGATGGTTGTAAAGAAGTTTTTTAGGCAAATCGCGTATATCTTACCAGAGGTTGAGAAGCCTAAGAAACATCTTTCTCTAAGGACTAAATTGATTTGGACAGGTATCGTCCTCCTCCTATACCTGATAATGGGTGAGATACCCTTATTCGGTATAGCTGCGGGTGCACAGGACCCCTTTAAATATGCGAGGATTATATTCGCATCTAAGAGAGGCTCTCTTCTAGAGTTGGGTATAGGGCCTATAGTAACTGCAGGCCTTATTCTCCAGCTCTTGGCAGGCGCTGAGATAATACGATTTGATTTCACAGACCCAGAGGATAGGGCTGTGTTCACAGCAGCCACTAAGTTTCTAACTATAATTGTTACTATTGTTGAGGCCGCGGCCTTTATAATGTCTGGTTTAATCCAGCCCCAACAGTTCTCCTTTACGATAATCACCGTTGTATTCATACAATTGATTTTAGCCACTATTATCCTGATGTTGCTGGACGAGCTTGTGCAAAAGGGCTGGGGCCTAGGTAGTGGAATTAGTCTCTTTATTGCAGTGGGTGTGGCGGAAGCCATATTCCTAAACTTATTCAGCGTTCTACCCGTTCAGGAGAACGGTGAGTTACTTCCATATGGTCTTATCCCCTACTTAATCTCCAAGGGTATGAGTGGTGAATGGGCCTCTGCACTTATCCGACCCACGAACTTCCCCAGTATACTTGGGTTCATAGCGACCCTAGTAACTATATTCGTCATATTATATGCAGAGGGTATCCGTATTGAGATACCTATCTCCATGGCCCGGTACCGTGGTGTTAGAAGCGTATATCCAATTAAGCTCCTATACGTATCTAACATCCCCATCATCCTGGCTTCTACATTGATAATGGACATGCAGCTGATGTCGCAGGTTCTCTGGACGTCATTTAATCCAAATAATGCTGACCCGCTCTTCAACTTAATCATCCAGATGGAGAACCACACGATTACAGGCGGTCTAATGTATTATCTCATGCCTCCCCAAGATTATTTCCAGGCGGTGTCAGATCCGATTAGGACTATCACTTTCTCTATTATGATGATTATAATGGCGATTATATTCGCTGTCGTATGGGTTGAGGTCGGTGGCTTATCTCCCGAGAAAGTGTCTCAGCAGCTGATCGACTCGGGAATGCAGATTCCTGGATTTAGGAGGAGGGCATATTCAATTAACATCATACTAAAGAAGTACATTCCTGTGGTCACTATTGTAGGTGGTTTCTTCGTAGGTGTCATAGCCGCTTTATCACAGATATTCGGTGTATTCGGTGGAGGAATGGGTATCCTCCTTATGATAGATATCCTAATGCAGTATTACCAGCTGCTGATGAAGGAGCAGCTGGAGGAGATGTATCCAGCTATCCATCGGCTTATCAAGGTGTAGTCACATGGGTGGTGTTGTAATAGTATCTGGATTACCTGGTGTCGGTAAGTCTACAGTCCTTAATATCGCTATTGAGCGACTTAGGGAAGAGGGGCTTAAGGTCGAGTTGGTAAACTATGGTACTGTCATGCTGGAGGAGGCGTTGAGGAATAAGCTCGTTAATCATAGGGATGAGATGCGTAAGCTGAAGGTCTCTGAACAGCTTCGTCTCCAGAAGCTTGCCGCTGAGAAGTTATATGAGTTGTCTAAGGAAGTTGATCTACTGCTTGTCGACACCCACCTATTTATATTGACTCCAAGGGGGAGATGGCCAGGATTATCAGTCAATAACTTGAGTGCCTTGGATGTTAAACAGGTTATTGTTGTAGAGGCGGATCCAGAGGAGATTATAGAGCGTAGGCTTAGTGATAAGACTAGGATACGTGAGATGGAGAGCCGAGAATCTATTATAGATGATCTAAATTATAATAGGTATCTGGCTGCGGCCCTAAGCGTATTTACGAGTAGCCCAGTGATCTTTGTGGCTAACCATACTGGTAAGGCTGAGGAGGCGGCGGATGCAATTTATAAGGTTTTGAGGAAATTGGCTGATGAACTATGAATCTACATGATCCACTAATCGCTATACTAGTTATCATGGTCGTAGCCTTTATAATGAACCTCATATCCAACGTCCTGAACAAGTATCTAGTTTATACACCGGACTATATTGAGAAGAAGAAGTTCATCAGTACGGTTAGGAAAGAATATATGGAGGCCACTAAACGCAAGGATGAGAAGCAGCTTAAGAAGCTTGAGAAGAAGATTCAGAGCATGAAGAAGATGGAGGCAGAGATATCGATGAAGGCATTCAGGCCACTGATATTTACATTCGGTCTTTTCTGGCTTATGTGGTGGTGGCTAAGCGGGGTCTATGGGGAGATGGGGGCTTTCATCGTCATGCCAATACCCCTTCCATACCTTGGCTCTGCCCTCAATTTCTTCGGTTGGTATATCCTTGCATCCTTCTGGTTTGGTGTATTGCTGAGGAAACTGCTTCTTCCCGATGTGTAGATTGCCTGTTTATGGTTAAGTTTTTAAGATATTTCACCATATTTTACTTCTAACAATGAAGGCTAAGAAAGTAATCATAGCATTATCCGGATTCCATGGAACAGGTAAGAGTAGCCTAGCCAGGGATATCGCTGAAAAATATGGTTTAAAGGTTGTTTCCTCGGGAATGGTGTTCCGGAAGATTGCTGAGGAGATGGGTCTGACCCTGGAGGAACTCTCGCGTCTAGCAGAGGAGTCTCCCGAGATCGATGAGATGATAGATAGTAGGCTGAAGAAGCTGGCTATGGAGGGTGGTGTGGTTGCCGACGCCCTATTGTCGGGTTGGATGCTTAAAGATATAGCACATATCAAGATATGGCTTAAGGCGCCTAAGGAAGTCCGGATACGTAGGATCGCGGATAGGGAGAACAGGGGTTATGAGGAGGTTCATAGAGAGACCATTGCTAGGGAGGAGTCGGAGATAAAGCGGTTCAAGAGATACTATAATATTGATTTAAACGATTTATCAATATACGATTTCGTTATCTCAACACATCCATATGACTATGAGTCTGTTAAAAATATATTGTTCTCAATTATAGACGGATATTTGAAGGTTGTCTCTGATGAGTAGTGATTATATACAGAATATAAAATGGCTTTTGAAGGATGGTCAAAACCTTATTATAAAGTCTGAGGAAGATGAACTCGGATTCGGTTTTCTACCTTGGGAACGCCCCCCTGAACTCTATATTAAATATGGGGCGGTGAATCTAGATAAGCCCCCGGGACCAACTAGCCACCAAGTTGCGGCTTGGGTTAAGCGGATACTGGGGGTCTCGAAGACAGGGCATGGGGGGACGCTTGACCCAATGGTAACCGGTGTGTTACCAATAGGCTTGGAAAAGGCTACGCTGGTCATGAGATATATTGTGGGCTCCTCAAAGGAATATGTTGGTATTATACATCTTCATTCAGATGTGGATGAAGAGGATTTAAGGAGGGTATTTAGCCTGTTTAAAGGCAGAATATATCAAAAACCTCCCCAGAGGAGTTCTGTAAGACGTCGTCTTAGGACAAGAGCCATATATAGTCTAGAGATCTTGGAGATAGAGGGTAGGGATATATTATTCCATATAAACTGTGAATCTGGCTTCTATGTCAGGAAGCTGGCGCATGACATAGGTCTCATCCTGGGATGTGGAGCGCATCTGGCTGAGCTTAGACGTGTAAGAGCAGGGCCTTTCCATGAGAAGGACCATTTAGCGACTCTCTATGACTTGGTGGGCGCTAAATACCTATGGGATGAGGAGGATGACTTCAGCCTAATGAGGAAGGTAGTTGTCCCCATGGAATATGTATTTAAAGACTTTCCCAAGATCATCGTTAAGGACACGGCAGTTGCATCTATAGTCTATGGAGCTCAGCTTAAGATACCTGGTATAATGGCTTTTACAGACGACGTGGAGAAGGATAAGAGGGTAATCCTCATAACTAGAAAGGGTGAGGCGATTGCTGTTGCACTATCCAAATATACCGCTGAAGACTTAAGATCTCTTGATAAGGGCGTCGCTACCCTCACGGAGAGGGTAGTTATGGAGAAGGGAATATATCCCCCTATGTGGAAAAGATCTTCGGAATCCACCTAGAGAAGGTTATATAATAAGCTTTTAAATAATTAATTCCTCTACATGTATAATAGAGTTCTGGATGCCGGGATGCCCGAGCGGACCAAGGGGTGGGCCTTGAGAGCCCATGGGCCTCCTGGCCCGCGTGGGTTCAAATCCCACTCCCGGCGCCACTATAACTTAATGTCTTTAAATAGGTCTATGTAAGTCTCCACCCTCCCAATATCTATCCTATGGACGTTATCCACTTTATATGCAAGCATCTCTCCTCTTTTAGCCATTTCATCAACAGCATCTGTCAATTCCCAATCTCTATTCCCTATCATCCCCTCCATAACATCGAATATCCATGGTTTCAACACGTATATTCCTAGGATGGCTAGATGGGAGACCGGGGTTTTAGGCTTCTCAATTATCTTCTCTACCTTGTATAACGAATCCGTCATTTTCTTTCCAATAACCACTCCATAATGCCTAGGATCCTCAACTTCCTTGACAAGTACAACTCCATCCACTTCCCTAGAGACGAAAATATCTATCAACTCTCTGTATACATTATCTCCATCGCCTAGAATTAGGTCATCACCCATACTAATCATAAAACTATTGTTTCCTACAAACTCTTTTCCCCTTAAAACAGCGTCTCCAACTCCCAGCGGCTTCTCTTGAACCCTGAAACCAATCTTACAACGACTTAGCCTGTTATAGAATTCTTTGAGAACCTCAGCCTCATCCTCTTTACCTAAATCAATTAGAGTGTCTATAAACTCCTGATCTGGCTTGAAATACTCCATAATCCTCTCTTTACTAGGGCTTATGACAAAACAGAAATTCCTAATACCCACGTTATATAGAGTGTCAAATATAAGGTGTATCATTGGATAAAGCATATACTTATCTCCAAACCTATGGGGTATGGGAAACATCTCCTTGGGAATAGCCTTGGATGCGGGTAGGACTCTGGTCCCCAATCCTGCAGCAGGTATTATAGCATGTGTCACCATATCCTATCCACTCAAAAATTAGTGTATCTAAGGATCAGATTAAAATATAAAAAGAATTATGATGTATAAATTAAGAGTTGGAAAGTAGTGTAGACAAGTTAAATGCCCCGGTAGCTCAGCCGGTAGAGCGCTGGCTTGGTATCTTGTGCCAGAAAGCCAGAGGTCGCGGGTTCGAAACCCGCCCGGGGCTCCATGAAAAAATCCAGAGCCTCATGTAATCATCTAAATAAACTGGTTGATAGATATTGTTATCTCAACATTAGAAGCCATATCTGGATACAGGGTCCCTTCCCAGGATGCGGCTGGATTTCTTAACCTGACAAATTCCCCGTTAACCTCCATGTTATCACCCAAATATATAGTAACCTTAGTAATCTGAGCCATGGGAATAGGTACTGCTGCAACCAGCTTCTTTTCACCGGGTATTATAGATACCATCCTAGATACCAGCCTGTTTACTGGAACGTCATAAACTGATCCGTCTTCAAAAGATAGGGTTATAGTCTCTACGTAGACGGTTATCCTTGTGTTAAGCGTTGAATTCAGTGGATACTCTATATATATAAGTAATATAGGCATACTCGATATCTCAACGCTTTTCTGACCACCTAATGTCATGGGCTCAGAAGGCTGCTCAGCCTGGCTCATGCTCTCCATATCCCCGGGAGATAGGGTCTCGCTAGTATAGATGATGTCGTATGAAGCAATATTATTATATAGGTATGTGGAGCCAAATATGACTATAATGGCTAGTATAGCCGCAGCCCCTATATGTATCATTAGACTTTTACTTACCATTCCTCCTCCTCTCTAAACATATAAATGTTTGTATACGTATTTACTCTAAACATTTGAACAGCTACAGCTTTATCTTCCTCAGGCTAATTATAGACTCGTATATCGCCACCAGTGACCCAGTTATTGAAGATATTATCGTAATATACCAGTATAACTCATGTGGCCGTGGAAACAAGATGCTATATATAAATATGACTATGAAGAACACAGAGTAAAATATGAATTTCGGGATTAAACTGCTTCCGATGAACACGAATTCCTTTAGATAATCTATCTTAACATTCTTTACAATATAATAATCCCCGTATTTCTTCTCCAAAAGCCCCATGGAAACGAGCTTATCCAAGTGGTAATATGCGTGGCTAGGAGTCTTCATATTCATCTCGCGCATTAGTTCACGGACTCCAATTCTTTCCCTACCGCTTCTCAGGATATGTAGGTATACTTTCAGCGTCGTACCCTGTAAATCCTTCATACAAAATATGTAATTACTATAGACAGTAATTAACACACTATCCTCTTAGCCTCTGAATTCATATAGTTCAAAGTGTTTAAACACCCTATTCATGGGTGTTCAACATGTTAGAGTCATGTATAGATAACCCCCATATATTAGATGGTGATAATAGTGGAGAAAAAATCAATTGCACTACTGCTTACAGTACTGCTTGTAGCATCTATTACAATAGGATTGTTTGCATTACCCCAGTTAAACCTACTGCCTAGGCGTCTCGAGGGCCTAAAGACCTTTAGAAACACAGGGGAACTAGAGTTTTTCTTAGAGGCAAATACTCTTAGGGAGTGGTATCCAGGTATTAGGATGCCTGGTGTAATGGTGATGGAGTCGCAGGCAGAGACGCCGGCTGCAGGGCCTGACGCTAAGGCCTCTTCTGAAGTGGATTTCAGCCAGACAAACGTCCAGGTAGAGGGTATCGATGAAGTGGATTATGTAAAGACTGATGGTGAATACATCTATTTAGTCTCGGACAATAGGATAATTATAGTCAAGGCATATCCGCTTGATGAGGCAAGTGTTGTGTCAATGATAGCCATTAATAATACTCCAATTAGAGGGATCTATGTTTATAAGGATAGGCTTATAGCTGTGGCTGAATGGGGTAGATACTATATATTAGAAGGACCTGCACCGGCAGTTGAGACTGTAGATACCTCGACTGAGACTAAAGCCATAATGCCTATGCCTTCAACGCCAATTACATC
>JALTNJ010000236.1 GCA_027000765.1 Nitrososphaeria archaeon
CTTATAGCCCAGCGCAGAGAGGTGGATGGAGTAGGGCTGATGTAATTATATCCGATGACCCGATTGACTATCCGATTTTCGTTAAGCCCGATATCCTAGTTACCACCACTCAAGAGACTTACGACCTGGAGAAGGATAATGTTCCAAAGGGTAAAAGCATTATATACGAATCTACATTGGTTAAGCCAGTGGATGTGCCGGGGGTTAAGCAATTAGGTATCCCCGCTATAAGTAAGGCACTTGAACTTGGGTCAAGTGTCGTCGCCAACATCATAATCCTAGGTTTTATGAATAAGGTCTTTCAGATAATGCCTGACGAGATACTCTTGGATGTTATTCGAAGTGGTATTAAGAAGAAGTATCTGGATTTGAACCTGAAGGCATATGACCTTGGTAGTAAACTTGGTGAAGAAGCTTTAAAGTCTTGAGAAGGTGGATCTCATGAGTGAGTGGATTCTAATTATAGGTGGTGGAATAGCTGGTATACAGGCTGCTCTAGATGCTGCTGAGGCTGGTGCAAAGGTCCTGCTCGTTGAGAAGGGGCCGGCGATAGGAGGGTACATGGCTTTACTAGATAAGACATTCCCTACACTAGATTGTTCCATATGTATAGAGGGGCCGAAGATAGGTGAAGTAATACGTCATCCAAATATAGAGGTTGTTACACTCGCTGAGGTAATGGATCTAAAGGGTGAGCCAGGTAACTTCACGGTAACCATATATCAGAAGCCTCGTTACGTGACTCCAGACTGTACAAAATGTGGAAATTGTTCTGATGTATGTCCAGTCACCGTCCCATTTGAAGTGGATGGGGGTAGGGGGATAAGCCTTAGGAAGGCTATATACCTTTCTTATCCACAGGCTGAGCCCGGCTGGTATATGATCGACATCGATGCATGTCTAAATGATCCCCCGGGATACATGCCCTGTGATAGATGTATAAGGGTCTGTGAGAGGAATGCTATAGATTTCTCGATGCAGCCGAAGATAATTAGGAGGAAGGTGGCGTCTGTAATAGTGGCTACCGGATATGACATGGTGGATCCCGAGGTAATCCCAAGATACAAATATGGGAAAATCCCGGATGTGTTAACCAGTTATGAGTTTGAGAGGCTTTTAAACGCCTCTGGGCCAAGTGGTGGAGAAGTGCTTAGGCCTAGTGACGGGGAACATGTGAAGAAGCTTCTCCTAGTCACTTGTGTAGGTAGTAGGGACAGTAGACACGCAGAGTATTGTTCACGATTCTGCTGTATGTATACCCTGAAACACGCTATCCAGGCTAAGCAGCATGGTGTGGAGGATGTAACAGCGTTATTTATGGATATTAGGACATATGGCAAGGGCTTTGAACACTTCTATAAGAGGGCTTTAGAGGAGGGTATTAAGATCATAAGGGGGAGACCCTCTGAATTCCGTTTTAAGGACGGTAAGATCGTTGTCAGGATCGAGGATACTGTAAATGGCGTTATCAAGGAAGAGGAGTTTGACATGGCTGTACTTGCCCCAGCGGTTATTCCAAACAATGATATGGATCGCCTAAGTAGAGCGTTGGGCATCGACCTTGATGAATATGGATTTATAAAGACAGCTTCTCCAGCTGAGCCAATATCAACTACAAGGCCTGGAGTATATGTATGTGGAAGCGCATCTGGGCCGAAGGATATTGCGGACACGGTTCAGGAGGCTGGTGCAGCTGTTGTTAAGGCCCTAACTCATGTAGGTAAGCTTAAGATCACGCATAAAAAGTTCAAGGAGACGATAACAGATGTAGAGACTCCAAGGATAGGGGTTTTTGTATGCCACTGTGGAAGTAACATCGCGGGGGTTGTTGATGTCAAGAAGGTTGTTGAAGAATCTAGGAAAATGCCTGGGGTCGTATATGCGGAGGACCTGAGGTTCGCGTGTTCAGCTGCATCCGTGGAATATATTGCCCAGGTTATTAAGGAGAATAATTTGAATAGGCTTGTCGTCGCCGCATGTAGCCCAGCAACTCACCTAACTGTATTCAGGACAGCGGCTGAGATGGCAGGATTAAACCCGTTCCTAGTCGATATGGCTAACGTCAGGAACCTAGATTCATGGGTGCATATGAATGAGCCTGAGGCAGCTACTGAGAAGGCTATAGACTATGTCAGAGCAGCTGTTGATAGAAGCCCATATCTACAGCCATTGAAGGTCATTAAGGTCCCTGTTGTAAAACGAATATTGGTTATTGGAGGCGGCATAGCAGGATTATCAGCAGCTGCGGCAGCTGCAAAAGCAGGTATAGAGACCGTCCTAGTTGAGAAGGAGGATCGTTTAGGCGGTATACTGAACGACCTATATATGTTGGCTCCTGAGGACGCACCGGCAAAACAGGTTTTGGACAAGTGGGTTGAGGAGGCTAAGAAAGCGGGTGTCAAGATATATCTAAATACAGTTGTTGAGAGGATAGAGGGCTTCGCTGGATCATTTAAAGTAACCTTATCAAATGGAGAGACACTGGATATTGGAGCAATCATCCTAGCAACAGGTGTAAAACCCCATAAACCTGTGGAGTTCGGCTATGGAAACGATCCTAGGATAATAACACTGCTTGATGTGGAGAAGCTCAGGTATGAGGTGCCGGGAGAAAACATTGTGTTCATAGGATGTGTAGGATCGAGGAATAATGGCAGGGGATGTAGTAGATACTGCTGTACAAGTATGATTCACCAGGCTATAGAGCTTAGGAAGAAGGGTAAGAACGTCGCGATTATCTATAAGGATATAAGGACCTACACTAAGGAAGGTGAGAAACTCTATAAGAAGGCTGGTGAAATGGGTGTCCTCTTCATTAAAGTCAATAACCTAAGGCCTATGGAGGAGAATGTCGAGATCGTGGATGGATCTGTACTTGCATTTGACGAGTTGAGTGGGGAGAGAGTGAAGATACCTGCTGATGCAATTGTCTTGGCCAATGGCCTTGAGCCTAATACTGAGGCCGACTATATACTTGAGCAGCTTAAGGTTTCTAAGGATGCCGAGGGCTTCCTGATGGAGGCGCATCCAAAGCTAGGGCCTGTCGAGAGCCTAGTCCCCGGTGTGTTGATCGCTGGATCTGCACAGAGCCCGAAGAATGTTGATGAGACGATTACACATGCATTGGCAGCTGCATCTAAGGCCGTTGCACTCCTAAGTAAGGGTTATCTAGAGAAGGAGCCTATGATCGCTGTGATAGACCAGGAGAAATGTATCAAATGTGGTGCATGTATGAGGGCATGTCCCTACGGTGCTATAAAGGGAGAGGTCAGGAAGTACATATACGTCATACCTGCTCTATGTGAGGGATGTGGCGCCTGTGTCGGTGAGTGTCCAATCAACGCGATCACGATACCTGGCTTTGGAGATGAGGAGATCTATAGGATGATAGATGCGATGCTCGCCTCTGAGGCTGAGAAGAAGCCGATTGTCTTCGCATGCTACTGGTGTTCATATGCCGCAGCGGACAACGCGGGTATATTCAAGATACAGTATCCACCGTCACCTAGAGTAATTAGAGTACCATGTTCCAGCAGGATTAACTGGAGACTTGTAAAGAAGGCATTCTTATCCGGTGCACCGGCGGTGGCGATTACAGGCTGTAGAATCACTGAGTCAGGCAGCGACTGCCACTACCAGTATGCGAACAAGCATACGGTGAGAAGATACAAGAGTATGAAGAACATCATTAAGAAGCTGGGTATCAGGGAGGAGAGGCTGATACTAAGCTTATTCGGAGCACCTGAGGTGGATAAGTATACGGAGACCATGAAGGAGCTGGATCGTATAGCTAAATCCGTATCTAAGGATGAGATTCTCGAAACTATTTCTAAACTTAAGAAGGTGAAGTAAATGGTATTGGAGATTGATTTTAAAGTTAGGGAGATGTTGGCTCAGAAGGCTGAGGGAGAGCCATATATATGCTATCAGTGCGGTACCTGTACAGTATCATGTCTATTAAACCCTGAGATACCTGTTAGGAAGGTTATCAGGAATATTCAGTTAGGCGTTGTACCTAAGTATAGCGAGATATGGAAATGTATAACCTGTAACTACTGTGGAGCAATGTGTCCTCGTGGCGTCGACATATCAAAGATACTACGGAGTATACGTGTCATGCTTTATGAGGAGAAGCAGGTTCCAGAGGGCTTCAACGAGATACTATGGACAGTATATGAAAATGGTAATCCACTTGGATCCTCGAAGAGGGAACGGTTTTCTTGGGCAAGCGACCTAAAATTCTCTGATAAGCCAGAGGTCCTACTCTATACCTGCTGCTTATCATCGTATGACAAGCGTCTCCAGAACGTCCTTAGGTCGTTGGTCAACATCCTCCAGGCAGCTGGAGTCGAGGTAGGTGTATTGGGGGAGAGGGAGTCGTGCTGTGGTGATGTAGTATACCATACTGGTGAAGACTACTTCCTTGAGGAGATTGCGCTTAACAATGCCTCTGCAATTGAGGATATGAAGCCTAATGTCGTAATCACCGTCTCTCCACATGTATACCATCTCTTTAAGAATGTATATCCAAAGTATGGTGCAGAGCTTTCTATGCCTGTAATGCATCATGTAGAGTACCTCGCTGAGCTTCTCGATAGTGGTAGGCTGAAGACAGGGAAGTTGAATAAGAAGGTTACGTATCATGATCCGTGCTACTTAGGTCGCTACAACGGTGTCTTTGAGGCTCCACGTAGCCTTATAGAGGCTGTTGACGGCGTTGAGTTTGTTGAGATGGAGCATAATAGGATGGATACTCTATGTTGTGGAGGCGGTGGAGGAGGTATATGGACTGAGAATAAGGAGGCTAGAGGCGTGACTAGAAATAGGCTTGACGAGGTTGCTGAGGTTGAGGCTGAGGCTATGGTTACCGCATGTCCATATTGCATAAGGATGTTTGAGGATGAGAACAAGATAATGGGATATACCTTCCCAGTCATAGATGTAGTCGAGATTCTCTCCCAGAGTATGGGTGGTAGATAATGGGTGAGTGGAGAGGTATATGGGTGTTTATAGAGCAGGATGATGGAGTTATTGAAGAGTCTTCTCTAGAGGTATTATCAAGGGCTAGAGAGCTTGCGGATATGAGGGGTGAGGAGGTTACTGCAGTCTTATTAGGAGAGTCTGTAAGTGAAGAAGCGGCTAAACTCGGGAGGCATGGTGCCCATAAGGTCATTCTAGTGGAGGATCCGATTCTAAAATATTATACGAGTGACCCATATTCAAAGATAATGGCTCGGTTGATCGAGGAGAGGAAGCCTGATTCCCTTATACTCAGCGCCACGAGAAACGGCCGGGACCTAGCTGGTAGGCTTGCCGTAAAGTTTAGAACCGGTTTAATTGCACATGTAGTCAGCCTAGATTATGACGATGAAGGTCTTTTGATGGGTAAAGTACCTGGATTCGGAGGCAATATAATGGCGGTCGTTAAATGTGTGAAGGGAAGGCCTCAGATGGCGACGGTTACACCAGGGATATTTGATGTGAAGGAGTTTAAGGGAGAGGCTGAGATAGAGAAGGTGGATTCTGGGCTTGATCCAGAGCAGGTTAAGACTAAAGTGGTTGATAGGGAGATTAAGGAGTTGATAGACATATCTAAGTCGGAGAAAGTGGTTATCGCAGGTATGGGTACTGGAGGTAGGATGGAGCTTGTAAATCAGTTGGCTGAGTTGATAGGCGCCGATATAGGTGTCACTAGGCCTCTGGCGGACATGGGCCTAGCTCCGAGAGATATACAGGTCGGTTCTACAGGCGTTATTTTGAAGGGTAGCCTAGCAATTGTCTTGGGTGCAAGCGGCGCACCACACTTTGTATCCGGCATTAAGGATATGGGTACTGTGATATCGATAAATAAGGATCCAGAGGCGCCTATCTACGAATATTCAGACCACTACTTTGTCGGTGATATCTTCGAGATACTGCCTTTATTACTTAAGAAGCTTAAGGAGGGGTGATAAGGATGGGGCTTAGAAACATTATTGTAACTATGAAGGTTGTGCCTAAGATCGAGGAGCTGGAGTTCGATCCAGAGACTAAGACTATAAGGAGGGGGGCTGCGGGTAACGAGATAAACCCTGCTGATAAAAATGCTCTTGAGCTAGCTCTTAGGATTAAGGATAGGTATGGAGGAAGAGTCGTAGTCGTATCTATGGGCCCTCCATTCTGGGAGCCCTATTTGAAGCTGGCTATTGCAATGGGTGCTGATGACGCTATTCTCGTTAGTGATCGTGCTCTAGCTGGGTCAGATACCTTACCCACCACGTTAACTTTGTCCAAGGCCATTGAAAAGATAGGGGACTATGATATCATCTTATGTGGTGAAGAAAGCTCTGATGGTGGAACGGGGCAGGTGCCCTCCGGTATTGCTGAATGGCTCGGCATTCCACACGTGACTTTCATAAGTGATGTGATGGATGTCACAGATGACAATAAGGCTATGGTAAAGAGGACGATTAAAGGCGGGCATGAAATTGTTGAAGTCACCTTACCATTCTTAGCAGCGGTAGAACTGGGGTGTAACACTCCTAGATTCCCCGACTTTAGGAGGAAGAGATGGGCTGAGAGGGAGTTCCAGCTAACTGTGTGGAGTGCAGCAGATTTAGGCTTGTCTCCAGAGGAAGTGGGGCTGAAAGGATCTGCAACCACAGTAGTTGATCTGGAGGAGGTTAAGCCACCGACTAGGCTTAAGAAGAAGTATACTGGATCAGCCGAGGAATTAGCTGATAAGCTTGCTGAGCTCCTCAAATCAATTATGTGAGTTATCCCTCTTCTTCTCTTTATCTAAATCCTTTTAGGATATATATCCTAGTGACCCTTTATCCTTATCCGGTTTTTTACTGGTTAAGGCAGCGCTAAATTCCCTATGGAATGCAAGCGCCAACTCCTCCATCTTCCTAAGATCAATATCTAGATGTAGAATCCTGGATAATATCCTTAATACAGCAAGAGGCGCTATATAGTCACGGGCATTTGTTAAATATGTTTCACCCATTAAAACAACCCCATCTATACCATGTTTCTTACCATATCCTATAAGTAGGCCGTTCACTCCAGATATAACTCCTTCTCCTTGCATGGGTATCACACCATACAACCGTAGCTCCTCAAGCAATTCTCTTTTCGTGGCAACTCCATATACCGATACCTCCCACTTATAGGAGAATATCGGCGTGGCTGCTAAGGTGTATATAATGGGAGGCTTGTATTCCAAGAGCGTCTCAACGACCTTTCGTGATAGCTCATGCTGCCACTCTGGAGAAGGTGGTTGTGTAACTCCAGTAAACAATATATAGTCTTCTCCCCCTATATTGGCGTGGTAGAATGTGAAGAGTTCGCTCATTAAATCATCTACAACTCCGTCGTGGGTAGTAATTATTGGGGATGCTAAATAACCCGCCTCTATATTCCCAATTTTACGGGCGTTAAAAACCTCTATTAAATAATCTACCGCCTGTTTACCAGTAAGCCCCATCCCAGGAAGCCCAGCTATTATAATTGGTTTATCTACCTGCCCCAGCTCTAAATCTAGGGATATCTCAAGCTTCATTCTATATTCCTCACCACTCAATAATTTTTTATTATCCCGTAATTTATTAAGAATACAAAAACTCAATTTAACAGAGTACATTACACACGTTCCCGGTCTAAGCACCTCCAATTAATAATGCTAATGAATTATAATTAAAAATGGTCTTTATCAAATAATTATATACCCTTAACCGTATTAATTGTGTGAAAAACTTATATATCTAGTCTGGAATTAGAATACCTTTTAGGAAAATATTGGTTAAATTGATGTTTTCTATTATTAGTTATAGGTGGAGTGTTTATGGAAACAGTTGAAAAAGACGTTGGTATATCCAGCGTCAGTAGATATATAGATGAGGATGGTAGGGTTAAGTATCCCCTGTTGGCAGATAACAGGGATCTACATATATTTGAGTTGGTGGGGAAAAAGGTTTTGGAAAAGTCTCTGTTCCCGGAGAAGGGAAAGGATTTTGACGTAAAGTTAGGTGATTTCCCTGGTGTTAAGGATGGAGAGAAATTAATAAGAAAGACTCTCAGCATATGTCCTGAATGTAGAAGCCTGGTGAGGGCAGTTCTATTAGAAAGGGATAATAAGGTTTATATTAGGAAGCTATGCCCAGATCATGGTGAATTAGAGGAGATATATTGGGGAGACGCTGAATTTTATCACCTTAAGAGTAAGGAGGCTGATGAGGGAAGGGGTATTGAAAACCCTTATCTGGAGATTAAGAATGCATGTCCATTTAACTGTGGACTCTGTCCAAGGCATAGGTCACATACCGCGTTGTTGAACCTCGCCGTGACAAACCGGTGTCATTTGGGATGCTGGTACTGCTTCTTCTATGCACAGGTAGCAGGCTATGTATATGAGCCTACTCTCGAGCATATTAGGTTTATGCTTGAAGTGGCTAGGAGGCAGAGGCCTATTCCAGCTAAGGCGGTGCAGATTACGGGCGGAGAACCGACTATGAGGGAGGATATCGTTGAGATAGTTAAGCTGGCCCGTGAACTCGGGTATGAGCATGTCCAGCTAAACACTACAGGGATAACCTTTGCGTTTAACCCGAAGCTTGCAAAAGAGCTTAGGGAGGCGGGTGTAAACACGATCTACATGAGTTTCGATGGAGTATCACCAATTACAAATCCAAAGAATCATTGGGAAGTTCCATATATCCTCGATTCTCTAAAGGAGGCTAAGATGGGTGTAGTCTTAGTACCTACCGTGATAAAGAGCGTTAACCTTAATGAAGTTGGTGCTATGGTTAAGTTTGGCCTAAAGTTTAATGATGTGATTAGAGGCGTGAATTTCCAGCCGATATCTCTAGTTGGTAGAGTTCCTAGGAAGGAGAGGGAGCGGCTGAGGGTCACTATTCCAGAGGTTATTAAAGAGATTGAGAATCAGACAGAGGGCCAGATTCGTCTTGAAGATTGGTATACCGTGCCTATAACAATCCCCATAAGTAGATTTGTCGAGGCTGTGACGGGTAGGCCACAGTTCACGATGTCCAACCACTTTGCGTGTGGTGCCGCGACATATGTAGTTCAGGATAGGAAGACTGGTAGGATAACAGCGATTCCCCAATTTATTGACGTCTACTCCTTATCCGATTATCTGAGGGAGTTAACCGATTATATCAAGAAGGGAGGCAGTAGAAGACTTGCTAAGATGAAGCTTTTAATGAGGCTAAACCGGTTTGTAGATTGGGATAAGACTCCTGAGCAGCTTAGGAAGAGGAAACGTATCCTCCGAATCCTATACAACGTGTTTGCTCGGCATAACTATGAGGCTCTCGGCGAGTTCCACTTCAACTCACTCTTCCTTGGAATGATGCATTTCATGGATGAATATAACTATGATGTCGCTAGGGTTGAGCGCTGCGATATACATTATGTCACTCCCGATGGAAGGGTCGTTCCATTCTGTACGTTCAACGTCTTCCCAGAGATATATAGGGATAAGGCTCAGAAACTATATAGTATGCCTCTAAATGAATACCTAAAGTTGAAGGGAATAAGGAGCATTGCGGTTGAGAGGTATAAACGTAATATTAGGAAGCTGGAGGCTGGAGAACCCTATAAACGCTACTATGACGGATTCTGGGATCCTGAATCCCTATCTTATGAGGAGAAGAAAAAGATATCTATGAAGTTTGGAGTCCCAGTTATAGAGGACTAGTATATCGGTGGAGTGGCCATGGAGGCATATGGCTTCTACCTAGAATACTACAATAAATACCAGAAGTTCTCATATAGAATTAGCCATAAGGCATGTGGTAGAAGCGGTGAAAACTGGATTGAGTTAGAAGGAGACAATGTGGAACTGGATGAGACAGGCATCTTATTTTTTGAGAGGCTCTTCGCTTCTCCCCTCAAAATAGCTTATGTAGACCTGGTTTCGGCTGATGAGACGAAGCTAAATACCTGGAGATATCGGTTTGACGGCCCTATAGTTCTTATTCATAAGGTGGTTTGGCGTCACCTAGATGATCTGACAACATATATCGTATATATGTCGGATGAAGAGGGTGAGCGCATCATCCACTTGGATGAAAATGAGGAGATAAAGGAGTTCTTCACGAGGCTAGGCATTCCAGTGTTTTAGGATCTCTTCGCATAAGTTACACTCCTCGTTGTTAGCGGTCGGCTCTATTAGCGTATGGTACTCACATAGATAACCCTTCTTCATTATATAGAGTATTAGCTTATTTATCTCTAGGATAAGCTCTTGAGAAGATAGCTTCTCTCTATAAAGCCTCTCAGATAATTCTTCAATCATCTTATTAATCTCAGTATTCTGGAGATAATCCATGTACTTCCCCCTCGACCTAGT
>JALTNJ010000237.1 GCA_027000765.1 Nitrososphaeria archaeon
ATAAAATCACTTCTTCTCCTGGTTTAACATAGCTAAGTACTACAGTTGAGATCGCGGCTATACCCGAGGAGAAGGCTAGGGATGCCACGCCTTTCTCCAAGACGGTCATTTTATCCTCTAGGACACGTCTGGTAGGGTTATCGACACGAGAATATACGAAGTCCTGATCCTCATACTTCAGCTGATATGTTGATGAGAGGTGTATAGGGGGAATCACGTCAAACTCATATTTCCCTTCTTCTCCACCGTGGATACATTTAGTTGAAAAACCTTTTAACTCCATACCTATTACCACCAGAAAACAGATGATTAATAATATAAGAATCATCTGGGGAATAATAATATTCCTTATTCAACGATATACAGAGGATGTTGTTTCAACGTTCTTGCACATTACTTGGATAAAATTAAATAAGCCGGGGGCGGTCTATGGTATATTATTAATCAGATAATGTAATGGAGATGACTAGAATGAAATATGATGTCTTAGTATGGGGAGCTGGTAGGATAGGATATGCCGCGGCATATGACTTAGTGAACAATGGGTATAAAGTGATAGTTGCCGACTTAAGCGTGGGTGCGCTGAAGTATATAAGTGATAAACTTGGCGTAGAGACTGTTAAGGTATCTCCGGACTACAACTGGCTAGATGATTTTAAGGGGAAAGTCGAGGTCATATCATCTTCGCTTCCGGGCCCCGTAGCATTCAAAAGTGTCGAAACTGGACTCTCAAAAGGTTTTAACATGGTTGATGCAACCTCCTTAACTGGTGAGGATCCTAGGAAGCTGAATGATGTCGTCGCGGGGAAAGATGTATATGCAGTTTTATATGCGGGAGTCGCTCCTGGAATGACTCAGGTTTTAGCTGGCGCGGTATATAGAGAGCTAGGTGGGCTTGATAAGCTGGATCTCTATTGTGGGGGTATCCCTCAGGATCCTGAGGGAAAGCCGCTTAGGACAAACATTACATGGAGCCCAATAGGATATCTTGGAATGTATGTTAGGAAGAGTAGGAAGGTTGTGAATGGAGAGATAGTATACGTCGATCCACTTGAGGATGTTGGAACGGTCGTTTTTCCCGGTGAGGGGGAGTATGAATACTTCCTCTCTGATGGATTGAGAAGCCTTCTATTCAACTTTAAGGATGTACCTAATATGGCTGAGTATAGTCCAAGGTGGAAAGGTCATGCCGAGCAGGTTCGCCTAATCAGAGAGCTGGGGTTCCTATCTAAAGAGCCTATTAAAGTAGGTGGCTGTAAAGTAAGGCCTATTGAAGTAGCGGCTAAAGTTATTGACAAGCAGCTTACAAAGGATCCACGGGACAAGGTTCTAACCATGGCAGTTGGATATAAAGGCAACCGCTTTGTAAAATATATCAGCATAGAGTATTATGATGAGAAGACAGGTCTAACGGCAATGCAGAGGACGACTGGCTTCAACCTATCGAGGTTCACAATGATGGCTTTAGATGGAGACTTAGTTAGGGATAAGGGCCTAAACTATCCAGAGGAATTTGGACTAGATGAGGCACTCTTCAATAAATATGTCCAGCATATGAAGAAAGTCGATATTGAGTTTAAGAGGGAGGAGGGCACGGTGAAGTAACCTCCATCCCATACTTTCTCTATCTACGAAGATTTTAATTCCTCCAATTTTTATTATATTTATTCGTGGGGTTACATGACTGAAGAGATTCCACCAGGGCGCATTAAATGCCCATTTTGCGATAAAGTCGTGAAGCCGAAACACAGGTTTCACTGGATAGTATTTATAATCCTCTTGTTCATAGGCCTCTTACCAGGGCTTCTCTACTGGCTCTTTAGACATGGTAAACATAAATGCCCCAACTGTGGAATGGCGCTGGATTGACTTACTTAGAATTAGTATAGAAAACCATATTCAAACAGCAGTATGTATATTCCAGCGAGAATAAGTAGGATTGCAGTTGCATTATCAAGATAAGGCACTATCTTCGTAAGTCTATCTTGGACGAAGCCTTTGAATAATACGGTTAATACGGTAACTATTATCATTAGCGAGTTGAGGCCAATAAGGTATACTGACACGACCGTAATAAAGGAGGATAGGCCATAAGATAGGGATATTGACGCGATCATCAATGCAATGGGGGCTGAGCACGTTAGGGATGAGACGCCATATACGAGGCCATATACATAATATGACCTCCCTCTACTAAGAACCTTATCAAGATAAGTTAGTAATGGATAAGCTAGTCTTGACAGGAAAACAATTTTCTTCCTAACTAAGAGGAAGATGCCTACAATTATAAGGAGGACTGCGAGAAACGTGGTCAACTGTAGGAAAAACGCTGATATAGCCTCAAAAACAAGAACTTGAAGAAGGATTATCGCTAAGTAGACTGTTGTAAGGCCTAATGAAGCTAGGAACCCGAATCTAAACCCCCTATATAGAGAAGGGTAGCCGCCCTCCTTTGATAAAGTATATGATATGTATGAAGGGAGTAGTGGGAATGAGCATGGCGAGAAAAATGCAAATACACCCCCTATAAAGGCCAGTGATATTAGAGGGATATCCATCTCCATCCATCCCCAGATTATACAAGCTCATCCAACACCTTTACCAGCGTCGAGTAATCAACATAATTACTCTGTCTAAAACGTATCACTCCATCCCTATCAATAAT
>JALTNJ010000238.1 GCA_027000765.1 Nitrososphaeria archaeon
CATCACCCTTCAAGGGTTTGGATGAGACATACAGATAATACTTGCCTTTACCCCTCACCCTACGGATTACTCCTCGCTGAGCCAGTCGATTTAGTGTGACGGCTATAGTGGATTTAGGATAATACAGGCCATAGCTGTTTAAAGCCTCTATAATCTCCTTAAGAGGCCTTGGTTTATTTCCCCATCTAGTGTCAAAGAGCTTCGTTAATATCTCCGTCAAGGGCTCACCTCTCTTCAAAGGGATAGACGGCGGAAGATCTGTGACCTGTATATTCTCAGACTCCTCATTCAACTCCTCCCGTGGTTCCCGAATCGCTTCAGACGCTTGTTCCCTAGACGTTAGATATGGTAGTAACTTATCAATTATACTCATGACACTATCATACTCACCACTTATCTCCAGTTCATTACCACCGATCTTAATCCGTAGGCTAACTATACTAGATGCCTTGTCATCCATTATCCTCAGCTCCAACAACCTCATCAATAAGGCCTAATATTTCCTTGGGATCGACTCTACCACGATATTCAGACATTATAATCGCCATCAGCCTCTTCTTCAATATATCTTTTGGAAGGTTCCTTAAATCATCTCTAGAGGAGAGCAGCTTCTCTATCTGATCCCGGATATTATCTATATCAGATATTTTCCTGAGCCCCAGCTTATCTATCGCCGTATCTACACCCACGTTATTCTGAATACAGTACGTAACAATGTCCATAAGCGACTCCTTTTCAGTTACGCCCGATTCAACCGCTTTAAACGCATCTAAAATTAGCTGGTCATCGACCTCCTCAACATCCAAGCCCTCCCTCTCCAGATATTTTAAGGTATCGGCTAGGAAGGAGGCGATGAATGAAGCTGACAGGTTTTTGGCCTCAGAAACTATCTTCTTGAATAGATCTATATAATCGGAGTCATAGAGTTTCCATGCAAGCTCCTCATTAATCGAGTGTTCAGCCACGATCTCCGCAATGGTTATAGACGGATCCTTAACCGGCTTCTCCCTCATATCCTCCAAGAATTTCGAGGTAAGTCTTATCGGGGGAATATCTGTCTCTGGATACATCCTCGCCATACCAGGCCTAGGCCGCATATAGAAAGTTGTTCCATCTTCCCTCGAACCCCTAGTTTCACTTGGAACACCATCAACCGCTTCGATCGCTCTCTCAATAACACGCTTAATAGCTTCATATGCCTGTTTCTCAGGTGCAACTACAAAGACTACGGCGTCTGACTCACCTGCCTCGAAAAACTCTCTGAGGCTATCAACCTCCTCCTGTGTTATACCGTATCCAGGGAGCTCATCTGTATGAAATATTCCTTTTAACCCGGTCCAGAAACGTACACGCTCAGCGAATTCCTTACCCAGTCTATAGCCTGGGGCAGTCTCCATGCCTATAAGGCCAGAGAAGCCTCTTAGTAATACACCCACTACCTTACCGCCCTTCTTAATATTCCTACGTATTATTTTATTCCTAGTATTTGAGAATATTTCAGTCACATCCTTAACAGGGGAGCCTGATATGGATTCCTTAGAGACGCCTCTCTCCTTCAGGACCTCGGATATCTTATGTAAACCCACTTGCCGTTTAAACTCAAATTCAATGACCTTCTTCAGCTGAGTTATCTTCTGGACTCCCTTAACCTCCACTATATTACCGTCTAGAATCGAGATGTTTATATCCTGCCTAACACTGCCCAGTCCCCTTCTCTTAAATCCCGTTGCAGATACTATCCTACCTATGCTTAATGCGACAACCGCCGCCTCATCGGGAGAATGTATCACAGGAGCCGTAGCTATCTCAACCAATGGAATCCCCAGACGGTCTAAATAATATGATACCTTGTTTCCCTCTCTCTTAATAAGTCTAGCAGCCTCTTCTTCTAGGCATATCGTCTGAATAGGGATATTTTTATCAAGCTCCTTTACACGTATATACCCCCCTAACCCGATTATAGCGGTTCTCTGGAAGCCAGTTGTATTAGATCCGTCTACAACAATCTTCCTCATAACATGGACTTCATCAACGATTGAGGAACGCATATATTGAGCTATTCTAACGACGGTCTCAAGCGCCGTCCTATCTATTGGATGGGGAGGCTCTTCATCCATCTCGACCAAGCAGCTTGACTCATAAGGCGCGACATATTCTATAACTAGGCCTTTTTTAAACTCGAAATAAGCCGCTGGGTCCACTTGCCCAAGCTCACTCTGCGTAGGCCTTAGTCTACGTATAAAGTGTAGGCCCTCTACAGACTCCAGGATCTCCGGGGGACATCGGCAGAATAACTTCCTCCCAGTATCTAGTTGGAAATGTATCTCCAACCCTATTTTTAACCCATATTCCCCGTATTCCGATTTCATGGCTCCCGCCTCATATCCTTAATTGGGCTCCTTGGAGAAGCCTCTCCAACGATATTGGTCGTCATCATAACATCAAGCTCCTTAACACCGAAATTACCTAGGATCCAGCTGGCCTTCACATATGCAGTTTCACTTATAATGTTTTCCAGAGGTATAACACCTAGTTTCCTAAGGAACCGCCCTGTATCATATACATTCATGTTCACACGGCCCCAGATACATTGGGAAGTCATATAGATATGGACGCCGTTGTTCACCAATAGCCCTATTGTCTCAAATAGATATTCCCCTA
>JALTNJ010000239.1 GCA_027000765.1 Nitrososphaeria archaeon
CACTATTAGGCTCCAATATCTCCATCACTATAGTCCAAGATCCTCTAACTACTTTTGGATCATATACTATTATCGTGAAACCTAATCCATTAGTTATTTTTAACTCAGGACAATTAATTAACGCTAATGCCCTGCCTTGGGCGGGGCTTGCAAGTCTCTGTATCCCCTGATCATATTCTGATGTCTTATTGTTGTTGATATAGCTATATATTGGGATCAATGTTCCATCTGGAGCATATATCTTTATTGAGGAGCGGTTGATAACATATTCACCTACTCCTACTAACTTCTTGACATTCACTACTATGATAATTTGTTTACCATTGTAGATTCCTGAGGTGTCTACTATGAAATCGGCTAGCTGCATGGTCTTTGCATCAATAGAGTGGAATAACTCGTTCATCACGGGATAATATAGTGGGTAGAAGGTTAGTATAGTGAATATGATGAGTAGTGCAAAGATAGATTTGCCCGATGACAATCACTATACACCTCTGAATAGTCTGGAATGGCATGGTTACTCTGCAGTTTACTCTAATTAAAATCTGTTAATTCTTATATTACCATGGTACCAAAGTTGTAGTGTCTAGAGGTTACACAAAATGTCTATATAAATAACACATTGGGCACAATCATTTTAATAGACGATAAAAGGGAGTATGTAGGGGGTTGGAGATGAAGATAGTGGTTGGAAGCTTGAATAAAGCGAAGATAATGGGTGTCGAAGAGGCATTTAAACAGTATTTTGATGAGATCATACTAAAACCCGTTAAAGTAGATTCAGGAGTCGCGCCTCAGCCTATGTCATTAAGTGAAGTTATTAGAGGAAGTAAGACGAGAGCAATTGAAGCTGCTGGAAAAGAGGTGGACTGGACTTATAGCGTGGGAATTGAGGCCGGAATGTATAAGGCTGGTGATATATGGGTTGATGTCCAGGTAGCATATATACTTAGGGAAGATGGATTAGAATCAATGGGATTATCCCCGGCTTTCCCAGTGCCGAGGCACTTTGTGGAGAAGCTTTTAAACAAGGAGTATAGTGAACTGGAGGATATTATAAATGAGTATTATAAAAGGGATAAAATTGGTGAGGAAGAGGGGTTTATCGGGCTCCTAACCAAAAACCTAGTTGATAGAAAAACACTTACTTACTATGCTGTGGTTATGGCCCTGACTCGATTCTTAAACGAAGACCTATATAGGTAGATCCGTTTTTATCAAGAGCCTACCGGTAGCCAAGAGAGTCTGGCCATCTATAACACCCTCTAATCCCCTTATAGTATTATTAATCCTATTAACGTCATCCATATCTCTAGCATGAAATATACATACAAGGTCATATCTGCCCGTTATCTGAAACATGTGATGGATCTCGGGCATCCGAGAGATATAGTCGAATATTTTATCCGAATATTTATGATCTATCCTAAGTAGTAGAATCATTATTATAGGGAAGCCTAGTTTTTCAGGATCCAACACCGCTATGAACTTCTTTATATATCCCTCCTTAACCAGCTTATTAACTTTGAATCTAACCGTGGATTGAGGCATATTAAGTCTTCTAGCTAACTCCGAATAGGAGATCCGTCCTTCCTTTTGTAGAATCCGTAATAACTCCAAGTCTTGACTGTCCAATGGTGACATTTTTTCCTCAACCATAATTAAATTTTTGTTTTGAACACACTTATATTTGAAATATTAGCCATATCCATAGAAAGACTGAAAATATTATTTTTAACCAAGCTTAACCAGATAGACATGTCTATAAAGCTTAAAAAATGGGGAGAGGGAAGGGTTTTTAACTATGTGCCTTTACCGAGAACACAATTGTAGTACCCTCTTTCGTAGCGATCCTAACTGTATATACCTCATTAGGATTCAGGCTTGCTGATACTGTTAGCTGTGTTACGTCTCCGGGTCCAAGTGTATTTCCGGAGGTTGGTGAATATACAGTTACGAGGCCTCCACCGGCTTTCTCGATATAGATGCTGTCGATGCTTAACGCTACTCCACCCACATTCCTCAGGTAAATTGTCAGGGTGTCTGCAGTTGCATTTGCATCTGCATAGTCGACTGATAACTGCCCCTGCACCACTGTTGTACTCGTTGTAGCGCTACCGATCCAGCCAGCTACAAAGACATATGTCATTACACCAGCGGCCACGGCGATGAGGATGAGTAGGAGCACAGATATAATTGGGGAAACAGCTTTCCTCTTGTTAGTTTTCATACTTGATATCCACCCCAATACATGGTAAATAAGCCCTCTGTAATTAAATATTGTAAGTAGATATTTGTATAGAATGTAACCACTATGCCTACTGATGTAGTAGTTCATTTTGTATCACTAAAATATAATGTTTTAGACAACATAATTTATAATGAGTTTAAATGACGAATATACAGTATAAATCATGGGATAGGGTTATGGGTTTACAGCATATCTGTTATATATGTAATATGAATTTAAAAATAGATTATACAGTGTAAACCTATTATTATTCATAGAACACTGGAGTTAGGGAATTGGGTATGAGGAAGGGAGTTTCGGAGATAATAAGTGCACTGCTGATGATATTGATAGCTGCTTCTCTAGGCGTCACCATATATTTATTCTTCACCCTACAGTTTTC
>JALTNJ010000240.1 GCA_027000765.1 Nitrososphaeria archaeon
CTATCTTTTTGGAGTGAGAGTGATGCGAAGCCTCCTGTGCTTATCCCAGATACTTCTAGTAGTTTTTCGGGCAATAAGTTGATGACGATGTTTCCTGAATCAGGGAAGTAATCGTAAATTGGATAGTTTGATGTGTCTATAAACCATGCTCTTATCTTATTCCCTACTCCTTCCAATTGGCTTAGATCATAACACACTATTGTAGTGTCTGAAGGAAATGCATAGTATTCATAATCGGCATATATTATATTAGTGAAGTCCCACGACCTACCTGTATATTTCACCATAAACGACAGTGTTCCATATCCTCGATAATATGCATCATTACCAATAAAGAGGGCATAGTCAGCACCTATGCCGGATTTCGCAAAATACACACCTGTATCGGTATTATCATCTACATCAAGATATATATGGATGTCGAAAAGTCTAAGGGAATAATATGGCCTGTAGAAAACGACCTTAATGTATAGTAGGTTGCCATCGACCTTATAATATATTTCTTTTAGATCGAATGTGAGTCCCTCATCAGGATCAGTACCAAGTAATATCCATCCAGAGTCTGTTGTTTGAGCATGGGCCACTGATATTAATGATATATTAAACAGTATAACACACAACACAATTAAGGCAATGGGGTAGTATCTAAAGCTACCCATCAACATCGCCTCTAACTTGGAAGACTTTATAATATTAAAAATAACTACAGGAAATTAGATAAATGTTTAATAAATATTTGGATAGAGATAATGAAATTACTCATGTACTTAGAAATAAAGGATAAAATTTTAGATTTGAAAAAATAAAAAGGGAGATTATAAGTTACCTGTCATGACTATCGGTCCGAAAACGTATATCCTGCCGTTTGTATGGTCAATGAAAATCTTCATTGGAAGCCAATTATCTCCCTGACCTGAACTATAGTTTATTTTAGCCTCTATAATCGTCGATCCACTGAGCCTCGTTATAGAAATAACCTTGATGTCATACTCGATTATTTGCGGTGTAAAGCCTTCCAGCGAAGGGTAGCTGAATACCTTTAACTTACCTTTCTCACTATCTATTGATAAGAAAGCGATGCCGTCTGTAGATACACCGGTGAATTTCATCAAAGTATCGCCTACAGATATTTCTATGTTACCTACATTAGGGCAGTAATCCCAATTGTTACCAGCTACTTCTAATGCAAATACGCTAACTGTACCCTCAATTCCAGAGAATTTACTTAGTTTTATTCCAATCACTATTGTACGCGATGCCGTGTCAAATGAGTAATTATCAACTTGGATTGGACTGTATGTTTCCCATCCTGTAGTTCCACTGTTGGCAAACATAACAGCGGGTGAGTTTAAATACCAATACGCTTCCCAGCCTACTATGATAAGGTACTCGCCTCCGATGTCAGAATTCACATTTGGGTACCAACTATTGTCTACATCAAATCCTGTATTAACATTATTATCTACATCGATTATTACTCCTATATCAAAATCTGTCCAAGAAGAAAACGCGTTATATACCTCCCACTTAAAGAAGAGAATGTTATTTTCGACTTTATAATACACTGCTTTAATATCTAGGTACCCGTGATCAACTGGGTCGGTGGCTATTAATTGCCATTGTCCACTATTTCCATTCGCAGAGTACACCTTGGGAATATTAGAAAGTATACCAGGAAGTAATATCGTTATAATTAAAGTAAATCCTAGAAAAAACAAGAATTTTTTCATTTTATATTCATTATACATTTCAACTATTTACCTCATATAGCTAACTATACGTATGATACAAAGGTAGTTAAGTAAATATGTTGTATTGTACCATGCTGATACATAATAATAGAAATGACAATTATGATAGTCATTTAAACTAAGTTAGGAGACAATATATCATTGCGTTATAGATTTACACCAATGAATAAGAAAACATAGACTTTATTTTATGTATGCATACGTTGATGGTGGAGGGGGTGGGATTTGAACCCACGAAGGCCTACGCCAGCAGGTGACTCATCGCCACCTAGATCTTGAGCCTGCCCCCGTTGACCAGGCTAGGGGAACCCCTCCATCCAAGGATATATGATTTTATTGGAACATTATTAAAAATTTATCTGTTAATCCACAGCCTGATACAATTGGGTTAGGATTTGAATACTATATGAGTTCCAGGATTTTTGTTGTTAAGGATCTTTTTAAGGGCTTGCAAAGTAGGTGGGATTATATATGTGTTAATCTTATTTTCGGCAATTACTTTTATAGAAGTCTTGTCAAGTAAGGGGTAATGGCCCGCACGTTCATTATATACCCCTAAAATCTCATTAACAAGAGATATATCTGCTTCTTTTATCAGCTTTGCATCTGGATATTTCTCTGGGTTTTTATCAAATAATCCACCGCCTCTGCTCATGGTTAGGAGGACATCGGCATTAACCGCTTTAACAAGCATTGCAGATACAGCATTTGTTGAAAAACCAGGATACAGGCCGCCCATGACCAAATTAGTTTCTTTACTCATGTCGAGTAAAACAGCTTCCTCAATTGACCTCGGAATATGCTCATGAACGTGTGGTCTCAAAAGATATGATATAAATAGAGCATGTATACG
>JALTNJ010000241.1 GCA_027000765.1 Nitrososphaeria archaeon
ATATGGTATTGACCCAGGAAGAATTATTTTTAACACCATAGGGGTATATGAATTATTTTTAGGTATTGAGATGAAATAATTGACACGGGGATATGTATGTTAGAAATTATTCTTCAAGTGGCAAACGGTGAGGTTCAGCAGGAGATAACAAACATATTCTGGGAATATTTCAACGCCATGACCCCTATATTGATCCTGATTATAGTAGCCGTTATATTCGGGTTGATAATAGATAGAATCTCACAAGATAGAGTTATAAAGTTATTTAAAGGAAACTGGGTCGTGCTATTCTATGAAGATGTTGATAAGAATGGTTTGAATGAAGCTTATATAGGGAAGATCAAGGTTCCTCCTAGGGCTGAGGGAGGGTTTGAAATCGAGTATTCACTTGGGGCCATCGAAAACCCAGTTAAGCTTATAGGATATTTGAAAAGAGCCTATAAAGAAACTGGCAACGACAAATATCTGAGGAAAGCTCAAGAGCTATATGAACATCTAAAGGCGAAGGGGAAGATAGATATAGAATTTGACGAGATAAAATATGATCCATTTACCGAACCGTCCCAGGCTTCTAAAAAAGTGTATAAAAATAATATCAAGGATATATATGCCATAGTCAGGTTTGAAGAACATATGTCTCCACGTGAGAAGGAGAAGAAGAGGAAAGAGCTCGCCAAGATCTTCCACCCAGGTATAATATATAGGTTTAAGAGATCTACTGTGAACTTCCTATTACTGGTTAAAGACAAGCTTAAGAGCGCTGTAGGTGTTATGACGGGTATGCTAGCTAAGTTCGCACCAATTACACCAGATATCTCAAAGGAAGTAAAGAAATATGGTGAGACTGCTCTTGGAAAAATAGGTTCATACGAGGCGTTACTTGAGACGAGCATAGGTAAGCTGGTGAAGGTGAAGGTAATGGATGTTGATAGGGTTGAGAGGTTCTATAACGGCATCCTAAGAGAATATTCTCCTAATTATATAGCAGTCTACAATGTTGACTTCCCGATTGATGAAGAGGCGATATTTATCGGCGATAAGCTCTTGGACAACTTCCCCAGGGAGAGACTTGATTTCCATGGGTGGAGATTAGATGAGCCTCCACACGTAGAGATAATAAATTATAGGAACGATGGTAAGAAGCTTCTATTTGACATTAGGAATATCCATAGCGACCATATTTTCATTGAGAAGATAAGGGTCGGCGATAAGGAGGTTAAACTCGAGGACCCGAATTTCTTACCAGGAGAGGTTGAACATGTTGAGATCGAGGGAGAGTTCAGTGATAAACCCCAGATACACGTGTTATATAAAATAATTAAGGTTGCGGATGTAATATGGCCTACTTCCAAGGCGAAGGTAGTTGGAAGTGGAGAGCCCACTGAGAATCTTGTTAAGGAGATATTCAGGACTATGAAAACAAAGATCAAGCTCGATCTCTGAGCATCATCAACTTACATATTTATAACATATCCCCTTCTCCTCAGCATATCTAAATGCTTCCTTAATCTCCCCATGTCTCAGCCGCCTACTGATCTCCTTAAATCGATCCGGTTCCTTCAAAACCATATACTCTGGTCTATACTGATCCATTATATTAACCATTGCCCTCGGCATGTTCTCGGCTATCCAATCCAGTATCTTCTTTGTACAACATTCTAAGTGACCTGGTAAAACTAGGTGCCTTACAATTATGTCATCTCCAAAATCATATGCAGTCTTATGATTTCGAGATACAACCTCAAAATAGTTTCTTACACGACTTAATTTGAATCCACATTCGTCATTACCATATTTGAAATCAGGTAACCATATATCGATTAAATCTAGTAGGAGGTCCATTGACTCCCTAGCCATATAAAAGTTGCTGTTCCAAAGTAGAGGAGTCTTTATATTTAGATATTTAATGGATTCGATAATGACATGCATATTCTGATCTGGATTGCCTCCAACATAATTTATGTTTCTAGCTCCTCTAGAAGCTAGGTTTACAGCTATTCTAGCCAATGACTCGGCGTCGGTGACCACTCCGCCAAACGGGTCTCTACTGATATCCCAGTTCTGGCAAAATACGCATTTAAGACTACATCCAGTGAAGAATATGGTTCCAGAGGGTACAAGAGGGGATTCTTCACCCAAGTGTAGAAATGCCGACGACACCCTGACAACACTATCTAATCCACAGACCCCCCTCTTCCCATCTAGCCTCTCCACCATACACTTATGCTCACATAACCTGCATGGTGATAATAGCCGATATACTATCTCCACCTTCAAGTCAAGAAATGACTTTTTAACATATGGATAATCCTTAAGCGACTCACTACCCTCTCTAACCCTATTCCACCGCCTTAGAAACTCTTTCCTTAACTCATCATGCAATGCATAGAGCGACTCAAAATCCAAACCCGACAAATCCCCTATGTCCCCCGGTATAGGAACGGTCTTTACAATCATGTATTTAGGGGGTTTTTCACCCCTCATAACTGAATAATACCAGCTTAACCTACGCCTAACCTCCTCATGCTTCCAGACTTCTAATGCATCGGGCCTAACTATAAATGCATATAGTTCATCGTCGAGCCTAAACATACCAAATATAATAATTTAATGATAGTCTATAAAACAAATGACCTATTCCAGCCCAACCATCTTCCTAAAAAACTTGTTACGCCTACTTAGGATACGTACAGCCTCCAGCACATCTCCCTCGACAACATGCTCTAGAAAGACTCCTGTTCTACCATGGCTCTCCCTACGTGTGAGCACCGATATCCTCTCCCTAACAAGGGACTCACTTACACCCAGTATCTTTGATACATATCCCTCTCTTCCGAGTATACACTCACCCCTATGGCCCTCCTCAGTAGGAATTATGAGCATAAGCCGTTTATCCACACCCGGAACCCGCTTACCACCCTCTACACCAGAGTCGTCCAAGATACCTCCAAACCTGTAGAACTCAAGCTCCCTCGAACGTAGCCTAGCCAGGGGAAAGTTCACTACATTCCGACCCTCCACATCAAACCACAGGTATAGCTTCGGGGTATAAGACGGTGTCGCTTGGACAATGACCTTCTTAATTATTTCTAGGCCTCTCATTAGGTAAAGCGACTCTATTACAGCTGGGTTAACAGGCTGTAAAATAACTACATCCACATCACTATCTGGACGTACATCGCCACGTGCTAGGCTGCCGTATACATAGGACTTTATCCCATTCTCGCTCAAGGGAGACATGAGTTTTAATGCTGTCTCCCTCAACTTCTTTAACAACATGAATCTGTGACTATCATACATAATATTCTCGACACTACCTTCTTTACATATTCGAATCGGTCCCTGCATATTCTCAATCCACATGCTTCCCGCGATCAATCGAGACGCTTTTTGAACCCAGGCTTTCACTAGACATGTAAACATATTTTACATGCATGTAAACCACATGTTTTCAATCTATGCTTAGGCTCCTTAGATCAATTACCTCCTTGTCACGATATGCCCTCTGTATTATATCCATATCCATCTTAGCCTCTTCCTCAAGAACTACTTTCAACGATGCATTTAAAGTTGGTTTCTCAGGAACCAAGGCACAGTATTCCCATACTTTGGCTGAATAGTCGTATGTCCCGATTTCCCTAGCTACCCGTATTATCTCTTCCTTATCCATCCCAAATAACGGTCTGTTTATAGGGATCTCCACCGCTTCCTGACTAACACGTAGATTCTTTAGAGTCTGGCTTGAAACTTGTCCGAGGGATTCACCAGTAATAAGTGAATCTGCCCTAACTTCCTTAGCAAGCATCTCACCCAACCTATATAATACCCTCTTCAAAATTACATTCCAATAATCCTCCCTAGTCGTCAATATCTCTATGACGATATCCTTACCAGGGACAACATACATCATAGGCCGATATCCATAACTCCAGTTATTAGCCAAGACCTTCGCTACATCAAGTACATTCTTTAGATATTCCTCTCCATCTAGGTTTAGGAAGAGATAGTATACTTCGGCTCCCCTCTTCAATGCATACCAGCTTGCCACGGCCGAGTCGAAACCTCCTGACAAAAGGGAGACCACACGCCCCTCGCTACCTATTGGAAGCCCGCCGTATCCCTTGAAAACATCTGTGAAGAAAAAGCATTTATTATCCCTAACCTCTACAAATACCTCAGCCTCAGGACTCTTGAGATCAACACCCCTCGAATACCCATATAATCTACTCCCCAGCTCCTTCGCGAGATCCATGCTAGTAAAGTCATGTTTACCTGTACGCCTAGCTCTTACAGCGAAAGTCTTACCCTTTACATAATCCTTAAACAATGATTCACCGATATCCAGGATATCCGATAGGGTTTTAAACTCTATTATATGTATAGGAGACAGGCTTACTATTCCAAAAACCCTTTTAAGCGACTTTGGAACCTCATCTACAGACGGCAGCCTCACTAATACCCTACTCCACATATTAATAATTTCAAAATCCCTTATCCCAGCTGACTCTAGGGAATCCCTAATATTCCTAATTAGTATTCTCATAAACCTCCTTCTACTCCTACTGCTCTTCAGGGTAATCTCCCCAATCCTAACCAGTATATCCATATATTAACACCTCTATCCGCTGACCATATAAGATGACTACCCCCAATGCTAATAATAGTTTTGATGATAAACTGCCTTTAAGATTAATTTACGTGCCTAATCATCAAATATATTATTAGCCTTGGTTATGTGAGATGATAGGATATGACTAAGCCCCCGATCCTAATCGATCTCCATCAAGATATAGCCCACTATATATTCGTGCATCAACGGTTTCTAGACTTCAATGTGAGAGATAAAGATAGACACGGTGATATACCAAGTTATAAGGATATAAACCTTAGGCTAGTGTCGGCAGTAGTCTTCCCAATGATGCCCACATATAACCTTAGAGAGTTGAAGAAGCTTCAAGCAATATATGGGAGGGACTGGGGAGATCAGAATGTTGAGCTTCCACTAGCATCTTTCGAGATCTCTGTACACATGATAAAACTCTATTATAACATGGCTAGGAGATATTCGGAGGATATAAAGCTTGTGTTTACTAAGAATGATATTACTGATATCGAAGATGATGATAGAATACGGTTTATGATATCGATGGAAGGCACTGAATCACTTAACGAACCTAGTGATATCGAGATATTCTATAGACTAGGGGTACGTATGATAGGCTTGACATGGAACTTCGACACTAAATATGCCGCGTCATGTGGGTCAAAGAAGGATTATGGGTTAACTGGGTCGGGTGAAGACCTTGTGGAGATCTCCAACAACCTAGGAGTAATTATTGATTTAGCACATACCAGTAAAAATACTATGTTAGATGTATTTGCATGTACTAAGATGCCTGTGGTTATAAGCCATACTAATTACTTTGGGGAGCAGCCGCATGTTAGAAATGTGGATGACGACATTATAGAGGAATTAATTAAGAATAAGGGGGTTATGGGATTCACATTAATTAGAGGAGCAATTGGAAGGGATAATTATCTAGATAAGCTAGCGGATCATATAATGGCTGTATATAGTAATTTCGGTCCAGAGCCGTTGGCGATAGGCACGGACTACTTTGGAGTAACGCCTCCCCCTGAGTTAAGAAATATCTCATATCTAACGAGGTTATATGAAAGACTTCTTGAAAAGGGTATGAGTGAAAACGACCTTGAGAAACTGACTTGGAGAAACGCATATAGAGTTATATATAGAAACTCGGAGAGATGGAGATGACTATCTTTCCCTTCTTAACATAAACCAATATAATATGACACCGACAATTACCGTGATAATTACTATTATTAAGGATATTAACGCCATGTTTATCACTTTAACATGGCCGGTGTAAACCACGGTTCCCCTATATAATATGTTTATACTAATAGCTCTATAGGGGGGCAAGATCGGGACTTCTATATTGAGACGTCCATTCTCCAGGCTATACGGCGTACCATCGACAGTCACTATATAATTTTCTAACTCCGTCAACTCACTTAGGTTAATTGCATATTCCCTCTCAAATATATTCCAGACAATTATGCTATACGACTGTGGAAGCTCAACCTCGATTACTTTAACCTTTAACACGTTAAAGTTGACTTTATAACGTTTCAAACCATATGTGTTTTCAGACACCATAGACACGCTTATTCTATGCTCACCAGGCTCTTCCACGACCTCAGATATAGATGTATTAAATACTATCGACACATCAGCAGGAGAATTGTCATATGCATAATAAGCATCATACTCTAATATAGGCGGAATTCCTCTATAGGTGGTATAATACTCACCTTTAAATTCAATGACAACCATATCCCAGATGACATTTATAGTATTCGACTCGAACCTCGTCAACCCATATTTATTATCGACCAACTCTAGCACGCTCATTTTTACACTCCTAACCTCATCAGACTTTAGACTGGAGTTTAGGGTTATCGAGATATACGGAGTCGCTAGTGATCCATCGGACATATAATAAGCCTCGAATTTAACCGGCGCTGTCATACCTACATCTATCCTAAGCTCCTCAGGAGAGAGTTTAACAACAACAGCATCATAGACTATAGATACTATATTCGATTTAAAGGCGGTAAGCCCGTATTTGCCATCGTTTACAGAGGCTACTGTAATCCATTTGACCCCAACCGTATCGGAATATAGCGTGTCATTGAGACTTACATCTACGTATTTCGACGCATCTGAACCATCATATTCATAATATACTGTTATATTGAGTCTAGCCACACTGCCTACGTCAATTCTACCATCAGGATCATCCAGCGTTAGATCCACAATAACTCTGTCAAAAATTATGGAGAGGGTATTAGATTCAAATACAGTTAGCCCATATTTTTCATCCCTTATCTCAATTACCGTAACATCTATTTTACCCACGGTATCGCTATAAGGGGTTTTATCAAGCACTATATCTAGATATGGCTTGGCATTAGCCATATCATATAGATAAACTGCAGTATAGGATAAATTCGCGATACTACCTACATCAACATGTCCATCCACATCATTCAGCCTAAGCGTTATCCTTACCTTATCCCAAATAATTGAGACTGGAGACACATCATAAACAATAGAGTATTCGGTAGACCCATATGAAACACTGGATATATTATAGGATATCCTACTAACTGTATTTGATGTAACATTGAAAAATACCCAGCCATCCACTTCTATGAATCCATATTCCCCGGTCTCCAGATATACTGTGCTCCCCTCAGGGAGAATAGAACCGTTGTCAAAGACAAGCTTATAGCCAATCTCCTGTATACTGCCTACGTCAACCCTTGGATCCATGGGAGGTGTTCTATCTACTATGTGGATGATATCTGGCTTGCCTACTTCAAACCGATAGGCATAGTAGTTGTTTGTCTCATTAACCTCAAAAATCTTCTGTGTAGTGTCTAACGAAACATTTAAGGTATGTACTCCCTCAGCCAGATTCCTTGAAAAGCTCAGTGTCCTAACACCGTCGGGTGGAAATGGACCAAGTGAGTAGCTTTGGATCAAGACGCCATCCAAGTATATTGATACTAGGAATTTTGTATCTATATAGAGGCTTCCATTATTAAGGATATTAATATCAAAATTATAGGATCCCGTGGGGGATTGGGATATAGATATGGATTCTACAACAATGTCAGTGGCACCCCTTTGGACATAGACAGTTGCATGTGTAGTATTCATATTATATACCTTTACATAAAGAGGTAGCGTTTCTTTAACCCACGTCATTCCTACGTCAAAGGCAGCGTCGTCCTTCGTCTTTGTCCCTGGATTAGCATCTATGACCTTTACTACACCACGTCCACTTGGGACAGTCTCATCAGTATAGGTTATGATAACGCCTTGATCAGGAACCGCCGTATCTATACCTATCTTCCTCCTGTATTCAATCATGTAATATTTAGTGCTAGCCAAGGGAATCTGGACAGCGAGGACGTCTCCACCACTCTCAAGCCTATGTATAGAAACCATAGAAGCATATCCATTTTGAATGACCGACATGTTGTTAACTATCCATCCAAGCCAATACTTCTCAGGCGCTGTGAAACTAGTGGGAGATGAGCCCGCTGGTAAACCAGCCCAAGCCCCCTCGGCCATGACACTCCAGAGACCCACGTATTCATTGGAATAGACGGTATCATATAAATCGGGGAGGATACCTACTCTATCCGTCTTGATTAAATGCCCGACTTCATGGGCAAATATACCTAGGGGATCATCCTCAGAAATCACCGACGCATGGTTGACAGTAGCTCCATCGTCCGTAGATATGCCTAGGGAATACCATGTCATGCTCCATATATCCGTAGATACTCTTGTGAAGGCCTCATCTCCCCCCGCGTGGACAATTACAACCCTATCATACTGTGTGAAATCCACATAGGGATCTGCAGCGTTTATAGCATCTATAACCAGCTCCAATCCATTAGTATCTATGCTACCGTCATTAGCACCGTAGTAACTCATGTTATTCGCCAAGGTATACCATCCAGTAACACTATATGTGTAGAGGCTAAATTGTCCATAGCTTGAGGAATTATAAAACTCCGCTACAGATACCCATAGGTTAGATATCTCACCCGGCGTCTTACCACCAGCTACGTCAGGAAAATCAACTAATATGACTATTACTCTATATCCAGCAGGATTATCAACAACTACTCCAGACACAGTATCTAAACTGGATATAAGTAATGTTATAACTGCAATCGTGAATAAAAGCCTACATAAATTAACTTGTTTAAACATTAGTCAACAGCCTTTCTCAATACAATACTGACCTCTAATTAAAAAAGAATAGGCATTAATTTAAAATCATCTTATTTAGATACCATATATAATACCTATATCAAAGGATTTAATATAGCCAAGGATAAAATAGTGGGAAAATATAGATAAAAATAGGTTGGCTACATCATAGCCTTTAGGTTCTTGATGATCTCCTCTGTATACTCCTTATTACTCACCGGCGGTATATCGGCTATACCAGCATTCTTCAATGTCCTAGTCATGTCATAAGTCAGCTTCTTCCTGTCATTTAATGTCTTGAAGATAGCCTTTTCAATTAACTCAGCCTTCTCATCCATACCCATGTATCTGAGCATGAATGTTCCAGTTAACATCTGAGCAGTGGGATTGACCTTCCACTGACCAGTATACTTTGGTGCAGAGCCGTGTACAGGTTCGAAGATAGCGTATTTATCACCTATGTTACTGCTTGGAGCCACGCCTAAGCCACCTATCAAACCAGAGGCTAAGTCACTTAGGATGTCGCCCATCAAGTTCGTGGTTACTAAGACATCATATTCATATGGCTTGAGAACAAGCTGCATAGCCATGTTATCAACGATTCTATCATTAGCCTCGATATCTGGATATTCCTTAGCCAATTCATAGAATACCTCGAGCCATAATCCACCTGTTGTCTTCATAATATTAGCCTTGTGCACCGCAGTAACCTTCTTTCTACCATACTTCCTAGCATATTCAAATGCAAAGCGTATTACACGCTCACTACCTTTCCTCGTGATAATATTTATAGTCTCAGCACCACACCTATCTTTACCTACAAAGTGCTCTACACCACTGTATAATCCCTCTGTAGCCTCCCTCACGATAACAACATCGACATTCTTAAAACGAGGAACATCGACATATAGCCAGTCAACCGGTAGGGATTTAGCTGGCCTAACAACGGCATATGTATCGAGCTCCATCCTCAGCCTAACATTAAGACTCCTATAGCCTTTACCAACGGGGGTAGTAAGAGGACCTTTAAAGACGATCGGATATTTTTTGATCGTCTCGAGCGCATCTTCAGGCATAGGCTCCCCATACTTCTCTATGGCGGGCTCACCAATCTCAACAACCTCCCACTCGATAGGTACATCAGCAGCCTCGAAAAGCTTCACGGTTAGAGATGTCACCTCAGGGCCAATTCCATCACCAGGTATTAAAACAACCTTCTGTGTCGCCATACTTATTCACCTACTCACAAAATATGATACAACATATGTTAAATTT
>JALTNJ010000242.1 GCA_027000765.1 Nitrososphaeria archaeon
GAGAAGTACATTACTGAATATGATGTTTGTACCCGTATTCCTAGAAAGAGTCGAGTTATATGAAAGTGTATTGTAGAAGCCGCCGTCTATATAAAGCGATACTTGAAAACCCCCTGTAGGACCGCCGTTATTCATGACATTCACGGATATGTTATAGGTGCCTCCTCCAGCGCTGGCCAATGAGATCCCTGTTATATATAGATTCGGGATTCCATTCTGAACCCTAACAACAGCATATCCTGTGCTGAGAGA
This sequence comes from Nitrososphaeria archaeon, assembly GCA_027000765.1. Taxonomy (GTDB): domain Archaea; phylum Thermoproteota; class Nitrososphaeria; order Geothermarchaeales; family JDFR-13; genus Geothermarchaeum. The sequence continues at coordinate 253 of JALTNJ010000242.1, forward strand.
GACTATCTTTACATAGAAGTCATCATTTAAATTGATGTAGGTATCCCCAGAGACAAATGCCGCGTCATTCTTAGATGGTGTAGACGGGTTTTTATCAACGACCTTCACCACTCCAGAGCCTGAGGGCAGGGATTCATCAACCCTACATATAATTATACCCTCAGACGGTAGTGCAGAATCGGTGTTAATCCTCCTCCTATACTCGACTGTATAGTATATAGTCCCTACTGGTATCTTTACAGCTAGATTGGCGCCCGTGTTCTCAAGTGGATATAGATATAGGGTTTTAACCTCGTCAAGGGATACCGTTGTATAGTTTGAAACAGGTATCCACCCCATCCATATCTTCTCGACAGCCAATAGGCTGGTGGGTGGAGATAGCCAAGCACCGTATCCCATTAGGCTCCACACGCCTACAAACTCCTCTTGACCAGTGGAGTCATATAGGTCATCTATCTCTAGGTTATGGGCAAGTTCATGTGTAAACACTCCATAGGGATCGGTCTCGGCTACAACGACAAACCCTAGATATACTCCGCCGTCATAAGAGAAATACCATTTCCCGAAAGATGCTTTACTCCAGATATCATCAGGGTTATTTGAACTAGCCTGGTCGTTACCAGCGTGAACCAGCATTACAAAATCATAGTTACGGTAGTCTACGTAGGGATCAGCCATGCTTAGGGAGTCGTCTAGGAACTGCCTCCAGTTTACATCGATCTGGGTATTGGAATCTTGGCCATAATATTCCAATGTATTATTCAGACGTAGCCACTGGTCTAAGCTAGATATGTTAAACCATAGCTTTCCATAGGAGACCTCTATAAAATACTGGTTCGACTTGGTAACCTTAGTCTTAATGCTTGCTATAGTAGTTGAATGATTATAATTTGAGAACTCGAGATATAGTATAAGGACCTTAAACTCCCCTAACTTAGGGGCATATCCTACAAACGGATGAGATGAGTTGGACGGATCTGGAAAAAGAAGATCATATTTATGGACGAGGCTAAATTGAGGAAACCTCATCTGGTTATTAGCTTGGTAAAGGTCATGGCCATATGTGGGGGACGCGGGAGAACTATTTAGGAGAAGTGCGGCTATCAATATAAAAATGAATAATATTTTATAACGCAATGTCCCCACCAAAGCCATAACCCACGTTTAAATTTAATGGAGAAAAATGTATTTAGATAATGATTAATAAAGTATCTGACGTGTTAAAAATGTATATACACCAGGTTAAAATGCCTTGGTTTATACCTCAAACTGCTCCTTAGATGCATCCACACGTTCCTGAGTGGTCTCGTTGAACAGCACTTTTACATACTCGACTTCCTCCTCCAACTGTTCTATACTTCTTCTTGAGTACATTCTCTCCTGCGTCTTTATTGCGGAGGATAATTCTAGCTCATACAACTTTCTCGAGTACCCATTCCACATCGTAAACGGCGGGATATTCCTGTGTACTAAGCCCATTACATGTGAGAAGGCGCCTATAAACTTGCCTGCAAATATTGACGTGGATATAGAGATCTTTGCAAAGTCACCTATGAAAGACCCTAGTTTTATGGTTCCAGTGTCGAATCGGACTCCCCCTAGCTCCACCTTAATCTTTCCATATGTGTTCTTCAAGTCTGACGTCACGGATAAAGCCCCTATATTGACCCATTCACCTACATAGCTATGCCCTAAATAGCTTTCATGAGCCTTATTAGAGTAACCGTCTACAAGGGAATCAGATATCTCTCCACCTATTTTACATACTGGTCCAATCACTACATTCTCTCTAACTAAGCCTGAGAGAATGTAGGAGTTCTCTCTAATGACGGTGGGGCCGGATATACGGCTGAAGGCATGTACCTCTACATTGTCACCGATGATTATCGGGCCCTTACTAGAATCTAAATAGACGTATTTCTCAATATAGACGCCTTCCTTAGAGGCGAAGACAGGCCACTGCCCCCTATTCGGCTTCAACACACTGAAATTCTCTTTAATAACTTTACTGAAGATATCATCGCTAATTATCATACCCTGGATCTTTATAATATCCCATGGATACCTGACTAGGAAGATATTGGTAGAGGGATACTCCAAGCCAGGCAACTTCTCAGCTAGATTAAAACCATCCAGATGATCCTTGTTTAGCTTACCTGCTATAAACACGCCATCCATATAAATTGCTTTACCAGATGGAGCGGTCTCCAGATATTTAATGAGATCCTCCAACGCCGTGAATGACCCTGCTACCCTAGAGTTTATCATGATAAAATCGTTTTCCGGTATTGTCTGGACAGTGATTCCCAAGCGTTTGGACAGTATCTTAGCC
>JALTNJ010000243.1 GCA_027000765.1 Nitrososphaeria archaeon
GGTAGGAACGTCCTATGCTTCAGCACGGATCCACAGGCCTCTCTAAGCGATATCTTTGAACGCGACCTATTCGGCAAGGGAGTTGTCGAGGTGGCTCCAAACCTGAATGTAGTTGAGATTGACGCGGATAAGAGGATCGCAGAGTACCAGGAGGAGATTAGGAATAAGATTAAGGAGATGTATGGTATGGATGAACTTCCTCCTGAGATCGATGAATACATCAGCTCTACCTCGGCTGAACCCGCTATGTATGAATCAGCCACGTATGATGCGATGGCTGAGCTGGTCGCCGAGGGCTCCTACGACCTATATATTTTCGATATGCCTCCATTTGGACACGGGGTACGTATGGTTGCCATGGCCGAGATATTAACGGCTTGGGTGGAGAAGCTGGCTGAGGCTAGGGAGGAGGCGAGGAAGTATGAGGCTGTCGCAGCAACCCTGAGGGGGTCTAAGGTCAGTGAGGACGAGATTCTTAGGGAGCTTATGCTTATCAGGGATAAGATGAAGGCGTTTACAGACCTCCTTGTAGACAGTAGGAAGACCGCCTTCTTCATGGTTCTAGTCCCGGAGTCCATGGCTATACTGGATACAGAACGTGCCCTTGAGATGTTCAAGGACCTCGGCATTACCTTGTCAGGCGTCGTCCTCAACAGGGTCTATCCCAGGGATCTTCTAAAGGACCCAAGTATCCCAGATTTCCTCAAGAATAAGATCAAGGGTCAGGATGAATATCTAGAGGAGATCAAGGAGAAGTTTGGAGACTATCTCGTGGCGATTCTACCGACTTATGAGAGGGAGCCTAAGGGCTTGGAGATGCTCAAAAGGGTTGCCCAAGACCTGATGTTCAGCAAGATGACCATATGAGGTGGTTATGATGGCTGGTTTAAAGAAGCTGTTTGATGAAAAACCCAATCTAAGATTCATATTCACTGGAGGAAAGGGGGGAGTCGGTAAGACCATATCCGCAGCTGGAATAGCATATCACTATGCCTCGGATGGTAAGAAGACATTGCTCGCGTCTCTAAACCCGGTTCATTCACTTACAAGCCTATTTAGACAGGATTTGACAGGCGGGTCGATAAAGAAGGTTGAGGGAGCTGAGAACCTATATGCTATCGAGGTTGAGATAGACGATGTTGTCCAGAGGTATAAGGAGAATATAGCCAAGCGTATCCGTGAGTTTATGAAGTGGGCTGATATACCTATAGATCCTCAGCCATTCGTGGATATAGCGACTACAAATCCTGCTTTCCAGGAGTCGGCTATGTTCGATAAGATGATGGATATCGTCTTGGAGGAGGGTCAGAACTTCGATAAGATAGTCTTTGATACAGCGGCTGTTGCAAACGCTGTTAGGCTTATTGGGCTAAGCAAGATATATGGGCTGTGGCTTCAGAGGATGATTAAGAGTAGGGAGGAGGCCTTATCCCTTAGGGTAAAGCTCTCCTTTAGGAAGGAGAAGGTTATGGAGGAGATTAAGAAGGACCCGCTTATGGCCGACTTAATATCTCTACATGAGAAGTTCACCAAGGTTAGGGGCATGCTCTTAAACAAGGATGAGACAGCATTCTTCTTCGTCACACTACCCTTATCACTGCCTATCGCCGTCGTAAAACGCTTCATCAAGATGGTGACTGCATATGACATCCCCGTTGGAGGCGTTATTGTAAACCAGATTATACCTAAGGCTGTGGCTGGTAAGACGACCAGTGAGTATGTTAAGAACCAGTATGAGCAGCAGCTGCACTATATGAAGATAATCCAGGATGACTTGGGTGATCTTGTTGTCAGCTATATACCGACGTATGAGTCTGAGGTCGTGGGCGTAGACATGGTTAGGAAGGTCGCTGAGGATATGATAAGCTATATACCTGATTTTATGGATGAACTCTCCTAGGGGACGCAATCCCCCAATAATTATTTTTTAATCCTGTTTAAACACATAACAGATTAGGTTATTTTTCTATATCCCTAAAATTTTAGGGGTAATGCTTATACCATAAACCTCGTTGATATATATTTGGGGATATTGATGTATATACAGCAAGTAGTTGAGATATTTTATCTCACGCTGGTAGCTATATACATTGTCTTTATCGCTAGCTTCATCTACGTCACTTCAAGAGGTAAGCCTTCTAAAATGGCTACCGACGGCGGGGAAGAGGAGCATAGGGGGATGGATAAGGCTGAGAAGACTTGGTTCGCGATCCTGATAACAATAGCTATTATTGGGAACGCCCTACTACTCTCTCCACTGATTCCATCGGCTAATATGGTTCTCTGGAGTAAGGCTGAGCCGATGCAGACATATACAATAACAATTGAGGACTATCAGTTCCACCTACCTGAGAAGCCTATGAAGGTCACAGCCGGGGTTCCAGTTGAATTCGTTGTGTTGTCTAACGACGTTACATACGGCTTTGGCGTATTTAGGGAGGATGGTAGCCTCGTCTTCCAGATGCAGGTCGTCCCAGGTTATGAGAATAAGATCGTCTGGATATTCGATGAACCCGGTGTATACACTATACGGAGTACGGAGTACAGCGGTCCAGAGCATTCATCGATGGTGGTTTAT
>JALTNJ010000244.1 GCA_027000765.1 Nitrososphaeria archaeon
GGGTATACATCGTCTACACTGGATGCCGCGCATATACTCGCTACATATGTATTTGGTATCTTAACTGTGGTAGTAGGGGCATTCTTGATCGTCGCTAAGTATGAGAAGATATCCCTGTAAATTAGAGGGTTACTCCAGTATCTTTATCTCAAATCTACATACATCATCTCCACGGGTAATACATTTAACTTCCTTAATCTCAACCTGCTTATTATATAGCCTCTGGAATATCCCCGCCAAGACTCCTTTGAAGAAGTGGCTTCCAAAAGCGTCTTCCTTATCCTGGAAGCTGCATTCCCAGTTATCCTCGAAATCCATTATTATCTCATTCTCCCGGATCTCATAGCTCTTTAGCTTAGCCCACCCATGGGAGACGAATAATGCGTTGATCAACTCCATTAAATCATCTAGCTTCTTAGTTGTTATCTTGAATGGCACCGCATATCTTGTGAAGCCCTGCTGGCCTATGCTAAAGCCTAGGTGATAAAGTATGCTTAACGCCATTTCATGCCCGAGGTTCTTCCTCAGGTTATGAAGTATACCTTCTATGAAGGCTGGACCTATAACCACAACCCTATTGAAGTTTATCATTATTGGGAAGAGGGATGTGGAGAATATGAAGTTCAGCGCCTTCTTCGCGTGAGATACTTTGATAAATAGATCCTTCTCCTCCATAAACTCCATAATTAACTCATCTGGCGACGACGTCGCCTCCGAGAAATCACCCACAACATATATATTTACAATATCTTTGGTCGTATCTGAGTGCATGAGGTGGAGAACGTTAATATTTCTATCCTTAAACTTCTTCCCAATTACATAAAGTATCCCAGGCCTATTCTTGACAACCAGTTCTAGGGCATGGATATTCTTTCTACCATCTAGAACCATTGTACCAAGCTTCAAGGGAAAAGACTCCCCAGCCTCCACAGACAGTATCCCCCCTAGTCTAAATACTAATAATAACTCCCAAGGTTTATTAAAATTACCAAAGTATTGCCTATAACTATGTGAAATAAAAAGAACCTTGGTTAGAATAGTTTTTTAAACCTCTTCACCAAGACATAAATAGTTAGGACAACCACTAGAACCAGGATTATGGTACTCCACGGAAACCCTACTAAACCCCCTGGAGGCAGGCCTACAGAAGTCAAGATTTTATACAGTATGAATACCGCAACCACTATACTAATAATGTTGACTAGATACTTCCACATACCAGCCTCAAACATAAAATCAGGAAAACAGATAATAAATCCTTTCACCAAAGATACATATCTAGCAGACTACAGTTAACTTTAAAACCTTCTTTTTCATCATAGTATCCCTTTTCCCTTATTTATTATTCTTTAGGTTTGTAGTTTTTGCTCCCTACATACCCTCCTACTCCTACGAAGATCAGGTTTACTATACTCCATCCGACTACAATGGCTATTAATCCTATTCCAAGGATCATTGCTGGTATAAACATTGAGAATATCGGCATTAAAATGAGGCCTATCGCCCCTATGGCCAACGGGGTTAGTAATGCTAGTATCACTGCAGCAGCCATACCTCCAAATCTACCTGCTACATATCCTCCGGCTATAGCGGATATAATCCATCCAAGTATAGGCATGAAACTTAAAAACATGTTTAGAACGATCCAGACGACTCCCCCAAGAACAACCCCAACCACAATATCTCCAACCCTACCCATTTTTAAACACCACAAAATAAATTCAATTCCTTATTATTTATTACTTCCACAAAAGCCCCTCTCTAACTGATCAACATTAGAATTTAAACTATATTCCTTCCAAGATTAGAATGAAGAGGGGAATTCTATAGCAAGTGAAGAGTATCGACGTGGACGGGAAAATGGGGAGACAAAGGAGATACACCACAGAAGAATATGAAGAAGCCATAAGCCTCCTAGAAAGAGGCCTAGGCCTATCAAAAGTATCAAAGATAACAGGGATACCGAAATCCACATTATACTACTGGAGAAACTGGATATACAAGCCGCCATCCACTAGATGGATGCCAAAACCCATAAACAGTCTAGCCTATGTAATCGGAGTCCTAATGGGAGACGCCAACCTAGCCAGACACGGATACAAATACGACATCGAGCTAAAAACCATGGACAAACCCTTCGCAGAAACCTTCGCCAAACACCTCTCAAAAACACTAGAAAAACCAATTAAGAAACCAACATGGACAGGCCCACGGAGAGGATGGAGAGCATACCAAAGCTCAAAGGCATTCCACCAATGGTACCAGAAACAGACACTTCAGACACTAAAACCCTATATAGAACACGATAAAGACACAGTAAAACACTTCCTACAAGGACTATACGACTCAGACGGAAGCAACGATAGAAATGCCGCTATTGCTCTGGCCAATTCAAACATTGATCTTCTCGTATATGTTCAATATCTCCTGAAAAGATATTTTAACATTGATGCTAGAGGCCCCTATCTAACACATAAGAAAGGTTCAATAATGAAAATACGAGGAAAAGAGTTCATTAGGAAAAAGGACTGTTTCAGGATTGTTATATATAAAAAGTTACA
>JALTNJ010000245.1 GCA_027000765.1 Nitrososphaeria archaeon
GCCGAGACCGTGGGAACACTGATCAAGTCCCCAAGGATATCCACGTAATCCATATAATGAGAATCAACAAACTCAAAAAGTTTACCTACATCAACCATCGAAAACCACCGTCTAACAAAATCCTAATCCCAAAGGAAATATAAGAATATTATCAAATGCTCTTTTCAGATAATTAACATAATATCCAAGTTTTTCAAATGGGTTTAAGTTACGATGATAGGAATCCTCCGTCTACAGGTATTAGTGCGCCTGTTATGTATGTTGATAGGTCGCTTGCGAGGAATAATGCTACGCGAGCCACTTCATCTGGTTCTCCGAATCTCCCTAGTGGTAGTCTGGTTTTGAAGTCGTATGCTGTTTTAATCATGTCTATTCTAAGTCCCATAACAGCTTTTTTCCTGAGCTTCTTCACACCTTCTGTCTCTATTCCACCCGGTACTAATGCATTTATCCTGAAGCCTCTGCCTCCATATTCCCTGGCTAGGGTCCTCGTCAGGCCTATGACCCCTATTTTACTCATGTCATAATGGACTAGGTTTTTGGCGAAGGGCATAATGGCCTCTATGGAGGCTACATTGATTATTACACCGCCTTTGTCGAGCCTACGTCTAATCATGTGTTGACACATCCATAGGACGCTATAGAGGTTTACCTGCATAACCTTCTCGAGAAAATCCTCGTCTATCTCCAGGGTATCTCTAAACACATATATCCCCGCGTTATTAACTAGGATGTCTATATCCCCAACCTTATTCCATAACGCATCTATCTCAGCCTTATTCCCTAGGTCAACCCTATGGATATTGACCTCAACACCATATTTAGATAGCTGCTCCTTGACCTCCAATAGTTTTTCATAGTTGATGTCGACAAGCTCTAGATCAGCTCCTGCTTCAGCGAATCTAAAGGCAATTGCCTTTCCAATGCCCATCGCAGCCCCTGTTATAAGCGCTTTCCTACCTTTTAAGGATATCAGCTCGATTAATGATTTATATACCATGGTCATCACCACGTTTAAATCAATCTAAGAACGTCATCCAGAGACTCTTCTCCCCTTCTATACTTATCGATGATGTATAGGCTGTCCAACGCCGTCTCCACCATCTTATTCTCTACCTCAGTAAGCTTCTCCTTATTCATTGGCGCCGCGAGAGTTGTTAATACTGTTCCCACGTAGAGTGAGACAGGTTTCCCTATCCTCCTATACCTCTCCCTAAAATAGTCCCTGTAAATTGGGAGTATACTCGCCTCCATCTCACTGGCTAATACCCCCATCTCCATCAAGGCCTTAAACCTCATCCTACTCTCTTCTCCAATTGGACTATTGTGGAACCCCTCGTAGAAATATAGGTCGTCTTTAGACTGTATCTTTCCTAGGAAGAGGTCTTCACCATATTTAAAGCCCTTATCCACAGCGGCTTTCAATAAGGAGAGGTATATGATTGGATCCATGTTCGCTGGATATTCGGGAAAGACTACTTTTGATGACGTGGATTCATCCCTAACAACAGAGTCTGCGACTACAAGTGAATATGGCTTAATATATTCCTGCATAGCTCCAGAAGTACCGATTCTAATTATATACCCGACTCCCCCTCCCTCACAGATCTTGTACATGACCTCAGCAAGTGTTATGGCCATGCTAGGCGGACCCATTCCACTTGTGAAGCCAAATACCGGGATGCCTCTATAGATGCCCTTTACCCATGTTAACCCCCTTCTAGGCACATATACCATCGCATCCTCTAGATAATTGGTGAGCATTTCTATCCTCTTAGGTGATCCAGCATTTAGGATGTATGGAGCGACGTCCTCCTCCGTAATCTCTAGGTGATATGCCTTTCCATTTTCCCACTCAAATATTAGGCCGGGGAAAAACTGCTTCAAATACAACCACCTACAAAATAATATTCACGTATCTAATGATTTAACAATAACCCACGCCAACGGTATTTAGGAAGTTTTTTAACTGTGTTATACACAACATATTATTCATGAGGCGTGTCAGGCTACACATGCTCATAGCCTTCACACTGGCAGTGGCGATAATAGGGTTTGGAATACTACTCTCACCCCCATTTAGGGACTTGAGGGGTGTGTTGGGCCTCCCAATAGACTTATACGGCTCAAGATATAACCCGGAGATCGGTGCAGCTGATATAATCAACCCTGATCCTGAGGCGGCGGAAACCTTCCTATCTAGAATCACCTTCTACTACCATAGTATCTTCATAACCTTATTATATGCATCTATAATCGTCTTCATCCATAAATACATGGAGGAAGATGGGAGGGATATTCTAGATCTCATGCTTATATCCACTTTATTCACGGTATCCGGCGGGCTAATATACGCCTATCTATTTAGGGACTTCTTCTGGCACGGAGTATTCATATCTGGACTGGCATTCGGCTTCCTCTCCGGCCTCCTAATCCTAATAAGGTTTAGGCCGAGGAGCCTCCTAGAATATAATATCCAGCTATCTGGATTCCTCCTCCTACTCGGTGGAGCCATAGGGGGATGGCTAGGCTCAAGCTTCATGAATCCTGAGAAC
>JALTNJ010000246.1 GCA_027000765.1 Nitrososphaeria archaeon
ACGCATCTCTGGAGACAATTCTGGTAATGGGTGAATCGACCTGAAAATTTTAGTTGAGACGTAACTTAATGGTATTGTTACAAAAGCCATTATAGAATATACAGAGGAAATCGATCTCTTTTTATCAAGGTCTTCTATTGATGCTCTTAGGACAAGGTATCCTAAATAGGCTAAAAATAGGATAAGTGTGGCGGTAAGCCGGGGTTCTCTCCATTCCCAGTATGTTCCCCATGCTTTATTTGAGAAAATCATTCCAATAACTATAGCTAAACCTGAGAATACCACGCCTAGGCTAACTGATGAGAAGGAAATCAAATCGTATTTGCCATCGTTCCGAAGGATATATAGAACGCTGGCGATCAAGGAAATTGTGAATGCTACATAGGATACCCACGCTGGAGGCACATGTACATATATTATTTTGTATAGCTCTCCAAGTGTCTGCTCAGGTGGAAGATATGAGAATATATAGAAATGTACAACTATATTCGTCAGTAATCCAACAGCAAGTAATTTATTACGCACTTTCTCCACCTCCTTGGACGTGAATAGTCAGAAGCCGCACCATATATTCTAGATATTCAGACGGAATGTGATCACCATAGGATAGGCCGTATATCGTGCCTTTATATGCGAAGATTATAGTTATTCCCGATATGTTAAATCTTGAAGCGATCTTACTCCCTTCAACAGAATCTATATCGAAATCTATGAAGGTTGCGTTATTAAACTTCTTCTTTACAATATCCCATACTGTTGACTTGTAACTTGAACATGACGAGCAGGAAGAAGGCCATAAGAGAACTATACTTGGTGTAGTAGAGTTCAAGGCATTATAAAACTCGTTTAGCGTGGAATCAGTTGGAGGAGTAGATGATAGAAAATCTTTTAAAGCAGATAATACTCTCGCACGCTCCTCCTCCACTGATTGTTCGGCTTGTCCCGTTGCACTCTGGGGAGGTGCTGGCATGTTTTGATCGGTTTCGCCGAAATAATATATGATTCCCACTATGCTTCCGATAATCACGATTATTACTAGGAGCATGCCGATTTGATTTGGTTTTGGTTTGATTCTTGTGCTCATACAACCGACCTCCTCCAACGAGATACAAATAGGGTTCCGATAGCCATGGTCTCACCAAGGATGAGGATGGCCGTACCTAGCCACACTAGCCAGATTAGAGGATTATATTTTACCTCGATTATAATATAATCCACTGCTTCATTAGCCCCGTAGAAAGCGTTGTTTGTGATAATTGGCTTTAATCTATTGTGGAAATCTGCATGAACTATTGAGACGTATATGTCATCCAAACCTTTAGAAATCATTCCTGGTTCGCTGCCACATCCGTAAGTAAACGGAACCCACACTGGAAGAATGATATCATACGTCTTACCATTATCAGTTATCTTGAATTTAAAATCTCCATATGCTCCTTCTGGTATGAGATGGCCACTGTAAAAAATATTCCAGTCCGAAATTCTAATGTCAAAGCCATCATATTGTACAGACACACCATATAGTGTGTCTACTGGTTTTCCTAACTCTAGTTTGTATACAGTCCCTATAGATAGTGTCGAGTTTAAAGCTACTCCGAGTAGGATTATCGCTATTGCAAGGTGTAGGGTAGAGATAGTTATACTTCTAACAAATCGACTTGTAACATCCATTGATAATCTATATAATGTTGCAAGAAGTGTTGCTGTTGTAATAGGCACCAGCATATTTGCCATCCAATTATTCGTTGGAAAACCCGCTATGGTAAATACGATGCTTGCTAGGAAAATGCTCATAGAGATTAAAACATATTGTTTTGCATTGATCCAGTCTCTTAAAGCACATCCAACTAGTGCAATGAGAAAGAGATAGGTTAATGGAAAGCTATATATGTTGAAATATTCTATTCCAACACTAATTAAACCGCCTTTGACTACGTAATATATAATTGGAGTGAAAATTCCTAAGAACGATATAAGTGATAAACCTAATAATGACCACCACGCTATTGAGAAAGAGGTGTTCGTGACATTATCCAGTTTAACGTTCCAATTAAATTTTCCTGGTTTCCATAGGTATAACGCTAGGATAAAACCACCAGCTATAAAATGTATTATTATTAATGTCACGGCTGAAGGTGTCCATTCAAATGTATGTACTGATGCGGTAAATTGTGCCCCGGCTTTTGTCATAAACGACGAGTAAAATGTATAAAAGCCGGTTAAGGCTGCTGTTAAACGACGCCCACCATCTCCTGTAGAATGGAGAGAATGGAAATAGGCTGTTAAAGCAAGCCAAGGGACAAGCTCCGCTGTCTCAACTGGATCCCAAGCCCAGTATCCACCCCATCCAAGGACCACATAAGCCCAGACTGCTCCTGCAATTATTCCTATAGATAAATTTAACCATGCTAGGCTTGCTATTAATCGTTCCCAGAAAAAGTCTTTGGAATTTGATAATAAGACGAATAATGCGAGCGCAATGCCAAATGAGTAGCCTAGGAAAGTGAAAATTGGATGTATCAATATCCAGAATGACCTAAGTAATGGATTTAGACCCATTCCAGCGGGTAGCCTAAAACTCACATCAGCGACATCAAATGCGCCTGTTTTTACAGCTAATATAGAGACGACTAGTGTAGCTAGTAAATATGCCCTGATTACATTGTTTTCATTGAGATGCCTTTTCTCTACATAGAATATGTATATAAGGGTTATCAAGGCCATTAGAAAAGCCCATAAAACGAATGATCCAGCCATACCAGCCCAACTTGATGCGATTTTCAGCCAGAAAGGCATTTCAACTGTCGAGTATCCATAAACTGCCAGCAGATTAAAATCATCTGCAATGAAAGACCATACAAATAATATCCATGAAAGCACTACCAATATTAGCCCAGCAATATCGATATTATACTTTTTTGCCCTATTATAGTCTATCGCTGAATATCCTAGTAAAAACATGGATATAACCAGTGGGAAACCAGAGATATGAAAATTCATAGTGAAGACCTCCCGTGGATAAGGAGAGAGGAATATGGAGTAGACATACATAAAAATGGTTTTTTATAATAAGATCGGGGGGTTTCCAAATGCGGAAACATGTCGCTATTATTATAATGTACTAATTGTTTCAAGCGACCACACCAAGAGGATAATTTTCGATATTTTTAATCAATGTTATTCTTACCAAATTGGGAATACCTAGAGGCAAATAGAGGTAAAGTAAATAAGGTGATATACATATTTAGAAAAATGTTGTATTTACTAGCCATTTTTAGCTATGTAATAGCGACCCCGCGGGGATTTGAACCCCGGACCGCCGGCTCCGAAGGCCGGCGCCCTATCCAGGCTAGGCTACGGGGCCATAGCAAAATTAAGCATTGTTCTATATAACGTAGTAGTTAAGGTGTTATTTTATAATTAAAATTGGCATCCGGTGGATATAACTAGATTTAGCTATACTCAAGAAGAAGAAATTCTCATATTAATGAGGAATAGTGATAATTTAATTTTGTAATGAAGCTCATTCTATTTTTGGTGTTCTTGAAAAAGAAGTTCTAAGGGGGATATTATGAAAAGGTTGTTCGGGACATCGGGGATCAGAGGAGTTTTTGGAGAGGATTTAGCGCCAGGGAAAATCCTGGATATAGGCCTGGCTATTGGAACATATTATGGAGTCGGGTCAAAAGCCTTAGTTGGATGGGACTGTAGATTATCAAGCCCTGCGATCGTGTCAATTGCTGTAGGAGGTTTACTGTCTTCAGGTGTGAAAGTCGAGAGAGCGGGTCTGGTATCGACACCCGCATTACAGAAGTATATCCAGGATCATAGAAAGTATGATTTTGGCCTCATAATAACTGCTAGCCATAATCCCCCTGAATACAATGGTATTAAATTGATTGGTAGCAATGGATTGGAGGAGGATATCGAGGTTGAGGATCAGATTCAGAGGATTCTGGAGAAAAGAGAGTTTAGTATTGTAAAGTGGGATTCAGTTGGAGAAGTATTCGAAAACCAAGATGTTCCCTCTTATTATGCTGAGAAGCTCTTTGAACACTTAACATTAGAAGCCAGGAGGAGGAGATTTAAAATTGCGCTTGATTATGTAAACTGTGCATCTATGATAACCATACCATTATTTCTAAATAAATTGGAGAAACAGATGGATATTGTTAATTTGAATTATGATCTGGATGGCAGGTTCCCAAATAGGCCTTCTGAGCCTAAACCAGATAACCTTAGAGAATTGAGGAGGGTGGTTGTAGAATACAATTCGGATTTTGGTGTGGGGTTTGATGGAGATGGGGATAGAGCCTTGGTTGTCGACGAAAAAGGGAATGTGTGGTGGGGGGATGCATTAGGCACTGTAATAGCTAAATATTTGAGGGATAATGGGTATGATATCGATAGTGTAGTGACTCCTGTAACATCATCGTCCCTCGTGGATATGATACTTGAGCCTATAGGTATAAAGGTTATTAGAACAAGAGTGGGAGCGAAAAATATTGTTAGGGAAATGAGAAAGAGGGGTTCTGTTCTAGGGTTTGAAGAGAACGGTGGGATAATATATGGTCCTCATGTCTATACTAGGGATGGGGGAATAACAACGGTTTTTGTCATGAATATGCTTGCCTTCTACAAGAAGCCATTATCAGAGATAATGGGTATAGTGCCCAAGCTATATCAGCTTAAAGATAAAGTTAGGATTGTTAGCCGAGGAGATATTGATGCTATACTAACGGAGGTGGAGGAGAAACTAGGTAAGGATGCATATGATATTGATAGAACTGATGGAGTTAAAATTTATTATGACATAGATAGGTGGCTGCTAGTTAGGCCTAGTGGAACAGAGCCTATAATTAGGATATTTAGTGAAGCACCATCGGAGAAAGAGGCATATAAAATAGTCGAAGAGGCGAAAAAAATAGTAAAGAAATATGTATAGATAATTAGATCTTGTGAGACCAACCTCTATCAAGAATAAGCCTTCCATCACTATTGTATACACCAACGCCTTTACCCTCTACTCTTCCAATAATGATAAAGCCCTTGTCCACAGCATCCCCTAACATTGCTTCGGATATTGAAAAGACACCTATATACTCTTCACCACTGTACAGAGTAACCTCATATTTTATATCATCAGGTAAGCTGGATTTTTGTATCAATGGATGAGTGGGGAGATTATTTAGAATTATCTTCTTTCCAGAGGATCTAGATAGGTTCCATAAAGCTCTAGAAAGCCCGTCACTAGAATCAGTAGAGGCATTGACACCTTTTTTAACAATATACAGATATTTAGTGAAATCTGGAGTCGGCTTACAAAAACGCTCTATTGCCCTCTTAGATAGATAGGGGCCTACTTGTATCTCTCCTAGCATTATTTTTAACCCCAGTCCTTCTAATCCAAAGTAATCGCTTACAACGATTATATCACCATCCTTCAGGTTCTTTCTCCAGGGTATATTCTCAGGCGCATATCCAAAGGAGGCTATTGATAAAAATAAATCTTTCGAAGAATTAGTGTCCCATTTTACTACATGTAGTTTATATTTATGGGAAGCGTCCTTAATGCCTTTAGACAGGGCGTTAAGCCCATCGAGATCCTCATTGGATACACCGATTGAAATCAATAATCCAATAGGAGGGACACCCTTTACATACAGGTCGCTTATAGTAGATATAACTGCTTTCCAACCCATATAATAATAGTCCATTCCCGATGGAGCATCGCTACTTTTTACAAAGGTATCTATATTAAAAGCTAATTTAATGTTATCGGACTCAAATAAACCAATGTCATCTAAGGAGGATTTATCCTCAAACATCAACCTAAAAAGGGAAATAATGTCATCCTCAGAAACAGGCTTCTTCATGCAACTCCACTAATAAATTTAATTTATAAACCACATTTTTTTAATAATACAAATTAATAAGATAGAATTATAGGTGCCCCGGTAGCTCAGCGGTTAGAGCGGCGGCCTTGTAAGCCGCAGGTCGAGGGTTCGAATCCCTCCCGGGGCTCCAAACCCCTGGGTTCTATTTTATGTCCATCCTCTTCTAGTATACCTCATGTTGTCAAATGTAGCTACATTATTTTTAGCGATTTAGAGTATTATAGAATTTTTAGTGAAACTTAATGAGGGGTAATGTGGCATCATACTTGGATCCAGAGTATGACACTCTCAGAGATGTATTTTATGAGGCGTTGAGGAGAAAGAAAGTAATAATGATACTAGCTAATTGTGAGGTATTGTATGAGGGGAGATCAAAATCTTATTTAGAGCCTGGTGATAGAATCATTGTAGTTAAAGAGGATAGGGCGGTTCTTATCCATAGGCCTAATGGATATAAGCCAGTAAATTGGCAGCCGTCGAATACCGAGGTGATTTTAGATAGGAGGAATGATGATGTGTTTTTAATAGCTATTAGAGACAAACCAAGAGAAAAGATACAGATAAAGTTGATTAGAACATATCTAATATTAACAGCTAAACTAGTTGATGCTGGAGAATTCTCGATGTATCTTACTGAGAAAGAAATGCAGTCGCTTTTACTAAAAAATCTTACTATAATTGAGGAGGGGCTACGGCCTGTAATAAAAGAGAAAGAACTTAGAAGTGGTAAAATAGACATCTTTGCTAGAGACAGAAATGGGAACTATGTTGTAATTGAATTGAAAAAACATAGAATTGGAGAGCGTGAAGCTTTGCAACTCTATAGATATGTGAAGGAACTGAGAGAGAACAATCCAGATATTAGAGGTATAATAGTTGGCCCCTCAATAGATGAAAAAGCAATAGATATACTCAGGGCATTAAATCTGGAATATAAGATATTGTCTCCAAAAGCGATTAAAAAGATGATTGAAAAAGAGGGGAAAAAGAGAGAAACATAATGTGCTATGCATTTGGCAAACAGAATTACCATGGATATAATAATTTATTTATTTTGTAGAATATACGGTAATTTATTTAGTTAATAAATATTTTTATTATGCCACCCCCGATTTTAGTATAAAAGGTGATGATTATAAGATGAGGAACAGAGGAGGAATGAACAGTGGAACACAGGGAGAACAGACATATAAGAATCCCCTAAGCATTATATACAAGCAGATAGGTTCTGAGATAAGAGTTTATCTTAAGACTGGAGAGGTTTATACTGGGACTCTAACTAAGGTTGATAATTATATGAACCTTCTACTAGAGAACACTATAGAGGAGATGGGAGAGAAGACCACCAGGTACGGCAAAGCACTCATTAGAGGAAATAATATACTTATGATAAAAGTTGAGAAAATTTAGTTGAGAGATGAGGGGGTATATTAATAATTTTTATAATCTAGATAAAAACGGTTTTAGAGGTGCTGAGAATGCGTATTCTTGAGAAGCTTAATTCAAAACCAATTGGAGAGTATGAACTTGAGTTTGTAGAGAGAAAGGGACTTGGACATCCAGATTATATCATTGATCTATCGTGTGAGGCGGTGTCCAGGGCACTTTCAAAATATTATATAGATAAATTTGGTGTAATACTTCATCATAATGTCGATAAGGGATTATTAGTAGGTGGAAGGGCAATACCCAGGTTTGGTGGCGGGGAAGTAACAGAGCCGATAGAGTTGATTATAGCAGGTAGAGCAACCACAGATATTGAGAATTCAGGAGAGCGTATACCGGTTGAGGATATAGCCCGGGATGCAGTAAGGAGAATAATAAAAGAGAACTACAGGTTTTTAGATGTAGATAAACATGTAGTAATCGAGACAAAGATAAGACAAGGGTCTGTAGATCTAGTAGGGCTATTCGAGAAAAAAGATTATGCACCTCCGGCAAATGATACGTCTTTTGGAGTTAGTTTTGCTCCATTAACGATAGCCGAGAAAATTGCTTTAGAAATTGAGACATATCTTAATTCAAAAGAATATAAGAGGATATTCCCTTATGTTGGGGAAGACGTGAAAGTGATGGTGCTTAGACGGAAGAATAATTATAATGTGACTATAGCGGCTGCATTCATAGATAGATTCTTCAAAAATGTCTCAGATTATGTTAGCGCTAAGGAGGAAGTTGTTGAAAGCATCTTGGATTATTTGGTGAAGAAGGATTTTGATGTAGATAACATAAAACTCATGTTGAATACCGCTGACGATCCGGATAATGACATTATTTACATAACAGTCACAGGCACGTCTGCCGAGGCCGGTGACGATGGAAATACAGGGAGAGGGAACAGGATAAATGGATTGATAACGCCAAATAGACAGATGAGTATGGAAGCTGTTGCAGGTAAAAACCCTGTTAGTCATGTAGGTAAGATATATAATGTCTTAGCAATGAAGATCAGCAATAGAATTTACGAGGATATAGAGGGAATAGAGGAGGTATATGTAAAAATACTAAGCCAAATAGGAACCCCGATTACAGACCCCCAGGCTATTCATGTGCAGTATATTACCTCCACAAATACAGACGAGGATACAGTGAGGACAAAGATAAACAGGATACTTGATGAGGAGTTTACTAAAGAGAATTTCCAGTTGCTTACTAAAGAGATACTTGAAGGAAAATACTCTCTATTCTAAGACAAGGGACAACGACAGTTCTTTAACAATATTTTTTAGTTTCTCAGAATCACACTCATGTTTTTTAACAAAGAAGTTAATAACATTTTGGACATCCCTTCTAAGCAGGTCAACTGCATTGGAATCGTTTCTCGAAAAGGCTTGTGGCCAATCTATTAAAATGGGCTTAAGGCTATCCCACTGAAGAAAAATGTTATATTCACTTAGATCTCCATTGACAAAACCAATGTCCCACGTCTTTTTAACTTCGTACATGATACTTCTGAAGAGGATATACGGCTGCTCGACTTCTCTGAGATCATGGAGTAGTATTCCGTCAAGGGCTTCCATAACTAAAATATGCATTAATTGATAGATAGGTCGAGGCACAGAGACACCTCGCTGATATAGCATAGATAGATTGGAATATTCTCTTTTTGCAGAGGCGTAGTTTCGCCATATCCATTTATGACTTAGCTTGATAGATGCATAGCTACGTTTTCGGGAAACATCCTTAAAACTTATTCTACCGAGCCTGAAGACTTTTAGAGTGATTCTGGTTCCAGATGGGTCGATGGCATCATAGACATCGGATTCTTTACCTACTCCGATCTGTCTACCTACACCGGCTACAACCCCTTTATCCGACAGACGTTTTAGAGCTAGAAGATCAAGGCCAGAAGTAAGCAGCATTACGGATTCATATGGTTGTTCAAAATAAATTACAAAGCCCTCCTTAGATAGGCGTTTTATTATCGCCATGAGATATTCATCCGAGAACTTCGTCACTTTCTTAAGGAGCCTAAGAGATACACGTTCAAACCTCTTACTATATCGTTCTAAATACTTTAGTAGAATATATTCTCCTTCAGAGAGGTTTCTAACGTATTCTGCAGTGTCTCTAAATGTTGACATCAAAATTTATCTATTAACCGATGAATATTAACCATTTTACCTTATAATTTATTTAGTGCAATGAAAAGCAACAAATTAAATAAGCTAATGGAAAGGCTTTCCCAAGGAAAAGTAAGTCATCTGTATAGAGGAGAAGATTATAAAGAACTATTTTTCATAAAAAAAGGATATATATCAACAGGCTCTCAGGAGTTGGATAGATTGTTTGACTATGGAATAGAGCCATATAAAATTTATGAAATATATGGCCCTGCAGGAACAGGGAAAACCATTTTGTTACATCAAATAATAGCCAATAGCTTTGAAGAAAATATGCTTGGATACTCTTATTATATGGATGGAGAAGGGAATTTTAACCCTGGGTTATTACTTAGGCTTCTTGAAAAAAAAGGTAAGAAGGAGCATATAAAACATGTTAGATATTCCCGTGTAAAAGGGGCAACTCATCTATCTATGCTCATAAACAA
>JALTNJ010000247.1 GCA_027000765.1 Nitrososphaeria archaeon
AGAAGGCGTCCAGTCTACTTAGGGAAGTAAATTATATTATCGTATCCCCGGTTTTGAACGAGGTATCCGTTGATATACTTCCATATCTAAAGAACCTGGGGAGATTAGCTGTTGACCCCCAGGGCTTCTTGAGGAGCCGTGGTGGAGACGGTAGAATTGAGATGAATAGACTTGATATATCGGCTTTCGGCGACCCACATATTCTTAAGGCGTCTGTCGATGAGCTCCCATATATCAAGGGGGGCATGGATATCCTATTGGGTAATAGGGATACTGGGATCGAGATGTTTATAGTCACGTTGGGTGAAGCAGGATCGATAATCCATGTAGAGGGAGACTCCTATCATATACCTGTTTATCCCATTGGAGAAGAATTTGATCCAACGGGCGCTGGAGATGTCTTTCTAGGCGCCTTGGTAATAGGGTTATTAACAGGCTATCATGGGATGGACGCGGCTGTATACGCAACTGCATATACATCTATATTCCTATCGAGTATAAAGTCTACACGTGACGAGGTTAATAGGAGAATGGATTTCATATGGAGGGGGGTTAGGAAGCTAGACTCTGGTGAGGCCGTTAAACTGGTTGGAGGCCCGTGACCAAGGGCTTCTTAATATATTATCCTAAAATCCCTGAACTCCCCCTTGTAATCCTCCCAATCGATCTCGACATCCTCCACTACGGCTAGGGGAGGCCCCCGGCGTAGGAGTTCAAGCATCTCATCAACCTTGTCCTTATCTCCCTCGATAACGGCCTCAACCCTGCCGTCGGGGAGATTCCTAATCCAACCCTTGATACCCAGTTCATCGGCCCACTCCTTTGCAGTTGACCGGAAGAAAACGCCCTGTACCCTGCCGGAGATAAATACGTGAGCCCTCACCTTCATAGTGTCATCACAAATAATAATCTAATTTAAC
Organism: Nitrososphaeria archaeon; assembly: GCA_027000765.1. Taxonomy (GTDB): domain Archaea; phylum Thermoproteota; class Nitrososphaeria; order Geothermarchaeales; family JDFR-13; genus Geothermarchaeum. Next base: position 921 of record JALTNJ010000247.1, read on the forward strand.
AATTTAATTAAATATCTAATTTATCCATATAAAAATTATCATAATATGAGTCATCTAAGGGGTTCAGCCTCATATCCATAATTCCTAAGGTGTCCCGCTAATTTATCGGCAAATCCAAACATCGTGTATACCTTCTTGGGCGACACCCTATCGACGACCCTTATCAAGTCATAGAAATCGGCGTGGTCACTCAATGGAAACCCCCTTGTCCTATTTCCAACCATCCAGCCGGAGAGGGTTATCTGAATAGCCTTATATTTCTCAGCTATATCACTAGCTGATCTACTCGCCATGCTACTAATTAATATAAATGGCTGAGTCGGCTCTCCATCCCATTTAATACCGATGTTCTTTATCGCGCCATGCTCCTCATATATCTTGTTATACCTGTATACACTCTGGGTGACATATGTATGTGGATACCAGTTTAGAACTTCGGATATTATCTGGGGTTTACCCAGTGGATGGGCCTGTAAAATAATGTTCCTACCCCTCAGGATATACCGTGATAATGTGCCTAACAACTTATCTAGAATTTTGGGGAAATCTCCAAACCTATATCTGGTATCGCCGTATGTAGCCTCTATAATCAGTATCTCCGCCTGAGGCGGCTTAAAGCCTTTGAGGAATAGTCTATCATAAATATTTATGTCCCCAGTGTAGAGTATCTTCCCACCTATTAAGAAGGCTCTTGAACCGAGTATATGGCCTGACTCTATCATCTCAATGTCTCTATACTTATCCTCATCGGCCTTCAGATACTTACATCCACGTTCACGGGCCAGTGAGATGGTCTCGTCACTAGCTAATACCCTGATGTTACTCGCCTTAGGAAGATGATCAGTGTGTGCATGGCTAACCAAGTGTATATCCGCAGCTATGTTTTTAGGCACCTTGTCTATCGCATATCTTTTTCCACTGTATTTCAGGAGCAGCCCTGAAGACGTTTTCCTAATCTCCATTTCCCGTATTAATAATTATATCCCAGCATGTTCATATAGAAATTTGTGGAAAGAGGGTAGGTTGTGATGGGTCTTATCCGAATAGGTATTATTGGGAAGACGAATACTGGTAAGACGACGTTTTTCAACGCAGCTACACTATTGAATGCAGAGGTTCAGCCATATCCATTCACCACTAAACAGCCGAATATAGGTGTCGCCCATGTATCATCACCATGTGTATGCCGTGAATTCGGTGTCAAGTGCCAGCCTAGGAATAGTGTATGTATCAAGGGATGGCGTTTCCACCCAATTACACTCATTGACTTACCGGGTTTGATCAAGGGTGCTCATGAGGGTAAGGGCTTGGGTAACCAGTTCCTGACCGTCGCGGCTCAGTCAGATGCACTTATACATCTTGTGGATGCATCTGGCAGTATCGATGCAGAGGGTAATATAGTTGAGATTGGCCATGGAGATCCGGTCAGCGACTATTTCGATATTGAGGAGGAACTGGTTCTATGGTATCAGAAGATTATCGAGGGTAACAGGTTTAGTATTGAGAAGCATGAGAAGACACTTGGTATCGTAGATGCATTCTATATGGTCTTATCCGGTATTAAGGTTACTAAGGAGCAGATTGAGAATGCATTGATTATAACGGGCTTATTGGATA
>JALTNJ010000248.1 GCA_027000765.1 Nitrososphaeria archaeon
GCAATGTATTTAGTCAAGATGTTCAGACTGATGAAGTCATATCATCTCTTTACGAATTATATTCCTGTATCCGCTATTACTCTAGATAATATGGATCTCTTAATTCAGGCTATATCAAGAGTTTTATTTAGGGGCGACGAGTATTTAGAGTTATGAGGATTATGAGTCATCCTTCACTGATGTCGGTGGATCAAGCTTTCAATCTACTTAAGAAGTATGGCATTCCAGTTCCACCTTACCTGATAGTCCAATCTTCCAAAGAGTTGATAGATAGAAGAGATGAAATTCAATATCCCGTTGTAGTGAAAGTCATATCTAATGAGATTGTTCATAAGACAGAAGCAGGAGCGGTGAGACTAAACATCTTGAACTACTCCTCTTTAGTAAATGTCATGAAGGAGTTTGAGAAACGATTCAGTAGGATAGCAAAAGGCTTTTTAATTCAAAAAATGGTTGATAAAGGAGTTGAATTAACCATAGGTGGTGTGAGAGACCCCGTCTTCGGGCCTTTAGTAATGTTTGGTTCTGGAGGGATTTTCATAGAATTATTTAAAGATGTGTCCTTTAGATTGGCCCCTGTTGATCGTCAAGAGGCTCTTGATCTCATTAAGGAGACAAAAGTTTATAGGTTATTACAAGGGTTTAGAGGCCTACCTAAGGTAGATATATATAAAGTTGTAAATTTAATTATAAAGGTGTCAAATCTTATATGGGACAATAAAAATATTAGTGAGTTGGACATTAATCCACTTATAGTTGGTGATGATTTCGAATATGCGGTGGATGTTAGAATAGTATTGGAAGAGGAAGAGACAAAATGAGTAAGGAAGTGGTTGATGTCGATCAAGTGCTTGCAGAGCTCAAGGAAATAATGGAAAAGCTTGATCCATTATACAGAGAGTACCGCCAATATAGAGACCGTATAAAGCATCTACGTGCAGAGAGAAGGGAGGTAACACAGAAGCTTAATGAGAAGATTGATGAGATCGTTGCTAATACAGAGAAACTTAAGAAGATGAGGAGAGAATTAAGCTATGCACGTTACGAAGTTAAACTAATTAACGACGAGCTTAGAAATATTCGTAACCGACTAAATGAAATTCGTGAGATTCTAAGTAATAGACCTAGACTAACAAATAGATCTGCCGAGGCACTTAGAAAAGAACTTGAGCGGCTGGAGCTGGAGTATGAAACAAGGGATCTAGATCCTCGTCGTGAAAAAAGATTATTGGAAAAAATAAAGCATATGCAGGAAGCTCTTACAGAATATGAAAGATATGTGACTGCAAGGGAGGAGAGAGGCGAGCTCTATCAAAAGAGGAGTGAGCTTATCGAGCAAAAAGAAGCTCTTATAGAGAAGATTGAATCTCTTAAAAAGGAAATTGGAGAGTTAAGTGAAAGTGTTGATAAGCTTAAAGAGGAGGCGGCTTCTTTACAGAAGAAGAAAATGGAGTTAGAAGAGGAGATCAGTCAGCTTATGAATAAGGTTAATGTACTAGATGAGAAGATGCGTCCTCTGAGAACGAGACGTGATGAAATACTAAATAAATTCGGTATTAGAGGTCATAATCTAACATTTGAACAGATTAGTAAGATTATTAAAGATCGTTCGGCGGTATTGGAAAGAGCACTTAAGAAGTATCAGAAAGGCCGATTTACATTTGAAGAATTCATTGCCTTAGCAAAACACGGTTTAATTTAAATCTTTTTAAGGGAGACCTATGAAGAATGAAGAGAAGAGGGGGTTTGTATCGAAAAGGACTTTGATTCTGAATGTAGATAGAGATAATGATATAGGTGTTAAAGCAGGGGTAGAAACTCCTCTTATAGGAAAAGAGGCATTGTTGGATGCGGCTGTTAAACTATTGTTAAATGATCCTGAGGAAGCAGATGGAAACGCGTTATTTGCAGCTGTAAAAATATATGAGTCGTATGAAGTTGAAGAAGGAGAGGAAAAGGAGGTAGCTGCCATAACGGGTAGCGAAGTTGGAGGGATAGAAGCAGACCGGAAGCTGATTAGAGAGCTAAATGAGGTATTAGACCGTTTTCCTGCTGATAATATAATTCTTGTGACAGACGGCTTTGCTGACGAGGAAGTTATTCCAATTATAGATTCAAGAGTTCCTATAATGTCTATTCAACACGTAGTCGTGAAGCATAGTGAGAGTGTAGAGGAAACATATGCAATTTTAGGTAGATACTTAAAAATGTTATGGAACGAGATGCCATATAGGATGTATTTCGTTGCTCTCCCGGGTATAATAGTCACAATACTGGGAATCTTGATGTTTCTACAGTTAACAGGCGTTGCTATAGCGTTTACATTTATAATTGCTGGTATCGCTATGATCGTTAAAGGCTTTGGTGTAGACGATTATATATCCAACCTCTCTAAGGCGCCTTTTTCAGAGTATATCCGTTTAGCTTCATACGTGATTTCATTTATATCGCTTTTTGTAGGACTCTATCTGTCTTACCTATCTATAGCTGTCCTTCCAGAATTTAAGATTGTCATGGAGAATCCAAGTCTCTTATGGGAGCATGGCGTCCAAATATTAACTAGTTTTATGCCGCCGTTTTTACTAACCATACTAGTAACTATGTTCATATATGTACTAGGACTATCCCTGTACTGTTTCGTAACAGAGAGATATTACCGGATAATTAGGTATCTTCTTCTCCTTGAAGCAACACTTATCATATACATTGCAGGAAACGAGGCTAATAGGGTGTTGATAGAGCCTAAATATGGTTTTTCCAATCTCATCATATTTATCTCCATCGGCTTACTAATACTATCAGTCACCATAATAATAGTGTATCTGCTTGCAAAGAAGAGGCGACAGGAAATTGAAAGTGAAGTTATATAGACTGCTGCATTTACTAGGAATATATAAAGTATATGAGAAATGGCTGTACCATCAGATTAAGAACAATAACATGCCTAACCATATAGGAATCATCCTTGATGGCAATAGACGATGGGCGAGGGAACATGGATATGCTAAGTGGTATGGACATAAAGTTGGGGCAGGGAAACTCCGTAACGTAATTAAGTGGGCACGTGAATTTGGAATAAAATATCTGACGGTCTTCGCCTTATCAACCGAAAACTTTAATCGGGATCCAGATGAAGTAAAATGGTTTATGAATCTCCTAAAGGAAGAACTGGAGAAGGCTTTGGATGACGATGATATTATGAGACATTCTATCAAGTTTAAATTTATTGGTGATTTAAGCAGGTTTCCTGAGGAGATTAGAGAGAAAATCCATATGCTCGAGGAAAAAACAAAGGAAAATGGATCTATTGTCGTTAATGTCGCTCTTGCATATGGTGGTAAATGGGACATCGTCAACGCTACTAGGAAAATTGTGGAGGCAGTTAAGAAGGGAGAGCTTGATGTTGATGATATTACGTATGACACATATCAAAGGTATCTTGCTACGTCACACCTACCTAATCAAGATGTGGATTTGATATTAAGAACAGGCGGTGAGATGCGTTTAAGTAACTTTCTATTATGGCAGGCAGCATATAGCGAATTAGTTTTTCTAGATGTCTTCTGGCCGGAGTTTAGGAAAATTGATTTTATGAGGGCTTTGAGGATCTATCAACAACGTCATAGACGATTTGGAAAATAAGTTGTTAATAAAGCTTCCATATCTCGTCCTTTTCTTGTCTAGGTAATGCCCTCTCCCCACTCTTATCGACTAATATCCTCTTCTCTCTATCTTTAATTACTTCACCGATCACCGTCGCTTTTACACCCTTCTTCATTAGATATTCTCTTATAGTATCAGCATAATCCCTCTCTACTGTAAACAGAAGCGTACCCGAACTCAATAATAAGTATGGATTTACTTCCAACGCATTACATATAGCAATAGTTGTTTTATCAACAGGTATGTCATCGAGGAATATTTTTAATCCTGTCTTTGAAGCGTCAGCAATTTCATTCAAAGCCGTAAATATACCGCCTTCTGTTGGATCATGCATAGAATGTATTCTTTCTCTAAATTTCTCCAATAATATCCGTCCCTCAGGATATATAGATGTCTTATAGATCATCTTCTTTGCTTTCTTTATAATTGAGGCAGATACTCCTCTATCTCTGAGCTTTTCTTCATGATCATATGCGATCACTGCAGTTCCCTCTATAGCAGCTGTCTTGGTCATCATCACTACGTCACCAGGTTCGGCGCCTCCAGAGGTAATATACTTATCGGTTACCCCAATTGCTGTGCCTACTATTATTGGGCTTTCTAAATATGGCGTTACTTCTGTATGTCCCCCCACTATCTGCATCTTCATTTTCTTCGCGTTTCTATGCATATCTCCAATAATCTCATCCAACATTTCTATTGTTATATCTCTAGGTAAAAGGATCGTGGACAAAAACCACCTTGGTAAAGCCCCAGATGCAATCACGTCATTAGTTGTTATATGAATCGAAAGCATTCCAATCAGATTAGTAGCTGCTGTAATAGGATCTGTAGATATAACAATATATTTATCACCAACACGAGTTACAGCAGAGTCTATACCTATTCCCGATCCGATGACAACATCCTCCCTTCTATATCCAGATTTGGGCAATATTCTCTCCAATAAGATATCGGGAGGAACCTTACCCGTCGGCAATTTCATGAGTAATACACCTAATCTTAAGTCACATATAAAACAAGATATTTTAGAGTGACTTATTATAATATTAAAGTTGTGGTGATTTAGAACCATGCTTTCTATTGTAATAGACGGTTTCTTCGGCGATACTGGTAAAGGTAAAGTAATCTCCTATTTAGCGATTAAAGACAATCTCGATATAGCCGTTAGGGGAGGAGTTGGGCCAAACGCTGGTCATACCGTGGTATATAAAGGCAAAACCTACAAATTAAGACAGATACCAAGTGCCTTCTTAAATGAAAATACTCGTTTATTGATAGGTGCTGGAGTATTAGTTAACCCATCCATCTTCCTTAAGGAAGTTGAGTTAACTAGTACTAAAGGAAGGGCTTTCATGGATTTCCAGACAGGTATTATAGAAGAGAAGCACATAGAGGAAGACCGCTCAAGTGAATATTTGAGGGGGAAGATAGGAACCACTGGAACTGGATGTGGACCTGCCATGAAGGACAGGGTATTGAGGGTCCTTAAACTGGCTAAAGACTATCCAGAGCTAAGTGAGTTTCTCGTGGATGTAGCATATGAAGTTAACGAAGCGATAGATCATGATAAAAATGTGCTTCTCGAAGGCACGCAAGGAACTTTTCTATCGCTCTATCACGGTACATATCCTTATGTAACTTCGAAGGATGTTACTGCAGCCTCTATCTGTGCAGACGTAGGAGTAGGGCCTAAGAAAGTCGATGAAATCATACTTGTCCTAAAGTCATATGTTACTAGAGTTGGAGGAGGTCCGCTTGAAGGCGAATACAGTGAGGAAGAAGCTGAGCGCCTTGGTGTTTTAGAGATCGCGACTGTTACAGGTAGAAAACGTCGTGCGGCTCCATTCAACTTCAACTACGCTAAACGCGCTATAATGTTGAATTCACCTACTCAAATAGCGATTACGAAATTAGATGTTTTATTTAAAGATGATTTTGGTAAGACACAGTATAATAAGCTAACTAAGGAGGCTAGGGACTTTATTGAAAAAATAGAGAACGAGCTTTCTCTACCAGTTACAATAATAAGTACTGGTCCTGACGCTATCCAAACAATTGATAGAAGAAAGGAGCTGGGTTTAATCTAGTTCCTGCCAATTATTTTTTCAGCTTTTTATACTCATTGACGATGTACTCTCTAATTATAAATAGCTTCTCTATGAATTCATCATCGAAGTAATCAATCTTCTCGATTCTCTCAACATAGGTAACTGGATTCGGATTGATCTTTTCTCCCTCTTTATATGTGTAGACCGCTACCTTATTAACTCCCCTCTCCAGTTGACAGTAAAATATAATTTTTTCTATTAGATAAGACGCTTCAAAGATAAGTCTATATTTTTTCTTTCTGTCTTTTTCTGCTATATAGGCTTTTAGGGTGGTTTTCAACTTTTCTATATTCTCCTTAATATCCTGTGAAAGAACCGTCTTATTTTTCATGTTCTCTATCATTCTAAACCCCTCTCTATGCTACTCCTCCTCAGTAGCTATCTCCTCACCAAAGAGGTCAGCAATACAGTCAGGGCAATAATACTTCCCGTCAACAAATACTAGTCTATCACTCCATACTCCACATCTATCACAATATCCAAGTACAGATGCATTAGCCTTTATCAAGGGTTCTCTCTCGAAAGATTCTCTCTGCATGTATGCTTCTATAATATCAGGAAATACTCTAATAATATCCGATGCAGTTATTACTCCAACAAGCTTCCCCTTATATGTTACCCCTATCAATGATATGTCCTTCCTCGAAAATAGTTTTGTGACTTCAGTTACTGTAGTATCTGCTTTTACAGTCATCAAAGGCTCTCTTGAGAGGTCTGATACTAATGTATTTTTAGGATCACGTTCCTGAACCAAAACTTCATATATTATAATATCCTTAGTAATTACTCCTAAAACTTCTTTTCCGTCTACTAAGACGAGATGACTTATGTTATTCTCAAACATTTTCTTAGCAGCCTCAAGTATACTTTCATCTTTGGAAACGAAGACTATTGGGCTGCTCATTATTTCCCGTACTGTAAGATTTGTAATCTCTTCGTTTATCACCATTTAGCTGTCACCATCAACATTTCATTATATCAGTACCAATACAATAGTTGTCCACATAATATTATAAATAAAACCTATAAACTTAAGGTTGTTATGTCGAAAGACTATTTTAACTTTTCTATTTAGCCTTTAAACCACCTACTTAACAATCACACGTAGTGATGATTTGCCAGGAGGTAAATATGAGATCACTAAATTATGGTAATACTCCTCAAGCTCACCAACTAGTTCTAAAAGCCCTTTTTCCTTTATCGCCTTTATCACTCTCTTAGCTATTTCAGACTTTTCTAAATCACCGGGTGTTATTTCAAATATTAAATCTCTAAAGCAATGCTCCTCCACAGCGGTAGGAGGCCCGATAAATAGCTTTTTATTATCTTTCTTTACTCCAAGCCAAAGTTTCAGGGGTATCTTCCTTAGGTAGTTCTTCTTACCGTATATCATAAATGCCCCTTTCTTAAGATACTCTCCGGATGGCGCTTTCTTAGAAACTTGCTCTGGGTAAACATAATAAACATCAAGAACGAGTATCTTATCTCTCCATGCTCTACTAAATGATGCCGTGAATATAGCTGTCTCCATGATATCCTCCTCAAGCGCGTCTTTCCTACCACTTTTTAATATGACAAATGGGCTTCCATAATACTCACTATGAAATACAATGTCGTTTTTCTCCATATACTTCCTAATTATTATTTCATTTGTTGTGGCATCTCTACCTCCTATCGCCATCAACCCATTTTTAGTTATAAACCATCTAAATTTCTCGTACCATTCTTTTTTCTTCATAACAATCTTCTTCATCTCCAATGAAGGTGCCTTCTCAACTTCCTCATCCAGCTTCTCAACTCTCATTTGTAGCTCTCTAAGTTTCTCATCTATTTTCTCCAGCCCCTTCTTTCTTCTTTTATATTCTTTATCATAAACTAATCCAATGGCCTGAAACGGATTCATGTCAAACCTCAAGGAGATCGTTACGTTGTCATTAAGTGGGTAGTGAACAACCTTCCTAGCATAATCTACATGTAAATCTGTTTCTTTCCCCTCCCTACATCTCTGGAAGACCTCCGTGAGTTCATCAATCTTCTGATATAAAGTAGGAAGCATTTCGTCTAACACTTTTATTTCATGCTCTAGCTGGATTTTATTCTTCTTTAATTTTTCTATCTCTTCCAGTAACTTTCTTCTTTTTTTAGTTAATTCTCTATTTAACTCTTCATTTAACCGTCTTTTTAGATAATCTTCGGAAGCTTCAAAAATATTATTGTAGCTGGCCACTGGCTTCTTATGCTTAGGTTGATAGGGTAATAATATTACTCTATTTTCTTCTTCAATAATACTATAGCCCTCTTCTCCCTTTTCAGCTACCTTTATGAGCTCTAGTACCTTATTTAAGAACTCATGTCTTTTTCTCTCTTCGTCAACTTCTGGATCTATCCGTGACAATGCTTCTCTAACAGTATACTTATCTAAATTCAATACACGATAGTAATCTTTCTCTTTATTTATCTTATTTATTATCTCCTCATGATCAGTATCTGATAGCAATAGTGGATTAAATCCTCTAGAAGGGGGAAGTGTATAGAATCCATTTCTCTTTAGTTCCCGATGCCTAACTTTAATCTCCTTCTCTAAAGCAATTATTCTATTTTCTCCGTCGGCTATTATTGAATTACCTCCTCCAAATATCTCGACATAAAACATGTATCTCCTATCGTACTTTCTACACGTGAACCTGATTATCCTCTCAAAATTTGGAGTATCCACTTCCTCTATTATACTATTTTCCAACAACTCCTTGGCCTCTCTTACCCACCCTGGTTGATTCTCTAAGGTATTTAATCTAATTAATGTAGGCAGTAGAACCTCAAGAGAATAATTATAAAAAATTGAAAGGTTTCCCTGAGCAGAATGTAAAAGTACCTGATAATTTCCTCTCTCTACTGCACGTATCTTACGGATTCTAGTTATTTTCATTCTTTTAAGGAAGTTAGCGACTGAGTATAGTGTTATAGCAGGGATCATACCAATCATAAGATTTAATTTGTATAGTTATTATTAGGTTTAATAACAATCACTGTTAGGTGTATATTTAGTATGAATCCCAAGGATAAAATACATTACACCCGTCTACTCCTCTCTATAATCGGCGGCCTGATAAGCGGAATATTTAAATTCGCTTTAGAAACTGCTGGAGAAGCGATTATGCTGATGGTTCTCTTTTATATATTTAGCCTGTATATTGTAGTTTACCTATATAAAATCCGTCCTAATGTAGTCCCAGAGATATCTCTAAAGAACATCTTTATTGATGGTGTAGGGACTTTTGTAATCACTTGGCTCTTTCTCTGGGTATTGATCTACAATATACTCCTAATTATTTAGAACGCATCCTCTTGGTTAGGAAGTCTTTCCAAGCATAGAAATATCCTTTTTCAAAGTCTGGTAAAAAGGGGTTCTCTAGGTTTCTTTTAATTATTTTTAGGAGTTCTTTAGCTTTTTTCTTATCTATCTCCTTAGGATTTATCGAATATTTCTTTCTTCTTCTCTGTAGTATCCCCCTCATGCCATGAATATATCCTTTAATCACCTTAGTTTTCTTTATCTTCTCTATTTCACGGTTCGCTGTTTCCATGTCTATTTTTTTATCTAGAATACCATAGAATATTTCCCTCATTCTCTTCATTGAGGAAGTCATATGTCGCTAATCCCCTCCTCATTAATTTTGAATAACGCCGTCGGTTTTAAACCATAAGGATCAATAGCCCTAAAGAAATCTGTTTCCTTAGTTAGACTGATAAGTTTATTAACCATACTACTTTGGGCCAACCCCCCATATGGTTCATAGGCTTCTGCAAAAACATCATGTAGGACTCCATATATTCTAACAGTCAACACGATAGGTATAGCAAGCTCTTCCTTTATATTATGTAGTTCTAGCAAAAGCTTTCTAGTATATGAATGTATTGCTCTAGGATCTCTCCTATTTATCTCCGCTCTTATTATCTCTGTGAAGTTATCTATCACAATTACATTTACATTCTCTTCCTCCTTTTTCTCAAGGATCTTGTTTATGAGCATAGATAGATGAGTTGCCCCTTTTACACGGGAATATCTAACATGTTTTATATGCTCCTTCTTACCTTTTTTTTCAAGAAGCCTAAGTAATAACCCAGGGTTAAAATTCCCTTCTC
>JALTNJ010000249.1 GCA_027000765.1 Nitrososphaeria archaeon
TAATAGCCGCTAATAAAGTGGATATGCTATATGGATGGAAACCACAGGATACATTATCGATACTCGAGTCCCTGAAGAGTCAGAGGCAGGAGGTGATATACCAGCTGGAGGAGAAGATAGCGTATATCATCTCCGCGTTAAATACATATAAGTTTGATGGAGACCGTTTTGATAGGGTTAAGGACTTCAGTAAGACCGTTGCCATAGTCCCCGTCAGCGCCAAGACTGGAGAGGGTATTAGGGAGCTTATAACGATCTTAATAGGGCTTGTCCAGAGATTCATGCTAGATAGGCTTAAGATAGACTTGGATAAACCTGGTTATGGCGTTGTTCTAGAGGTCTCTAAGGAACCTGGGCTAGGAACCGTCTTAAAGAGTATTCATGTAGATGGGGTGGTTAGGGTTGGAGACACCTTTATAACAGCTGGCTCCGAGGGCTTGATCAAGAGTAGGATACGCTCACTATTGATGCCTGCTCCACTGGATGAGATAAGGGATCCCAGGCATAAGTTCAAGCCTATTAAAGAGAGTTACCCCGCTGCAGGTATTATAATTACGGCGCCGGATATAGGTGGGGCATATGCAGGAGCCCCATTCTACTCCGTCCCGAGTGACGTGGATATATCGGAGTATGTCGAGGCTGTTATAAAGGAGGTTGAGTCGATTAAGATCAATACTGAGAAGGTCGGTGTAGTTATAAAGGCTGATACACTCGGGTCTCTAGAGGCTATTATAAGCCATGCTTCTAGGAAGGGTATACCGATTAGGAAGGCTGATGTAGGCCCAGTATCTAAGAAGGATGTGGTTGAGGCGGATATAGTTAGGGATATTGATGAGAATAGAGGTGTGATATTGGCCTTCAACGTCGATGTATTGAGTGACGCGGAGGAGCTGGCTTCCTCCAAGAAGATACCTATATTCAGAGGTGAGATACTCTATCGTATAATCGATGAATACCTTGCGTGGGTTGCTGAGGAGAGTATTAGGAAGAAGAAGGCTGCGTTTGAGGAGTTGATTCGACCGGGTAAGATACAGATACTTGAGGGATACGTGTTTAGGAGGAGTAAACCGGCTATAGTAGGCGTCAGGGTCCTAGGGGGGACAATTATGCAGAAGTATCCCTTGATTAGGGAGGATGGGAAGAAGGTAGGTAGGATACATCAGATACAGGATAGGGGGAAGACTATCCAGGAGGCTACTAAGGATATGGAGGTAGCTATCTCGATTCGTGAGGCGGTCGTGGATAGGGATATACATGAAAACGATATTCTTTATGTCGATGTGCCTGAGGAGCATGTTAGGAAGCTTATGAGGGAGTTCTATGATATGCTTAGGGGCGATGAGAGGGAGGTCTTGAAGGAGTATATTGAGTTGAGGAGACGGTCTAATCCAGCTTGGGCGAGGTAAAAGAATTATAAGTCTGTGGCTTAAACTTATATTAACACAAATATTGTATGTATTGTAAATGATGTGGATGAGGTGAATAAGGGATGGTTAAGTTCAAACTAAACATCTCTCTACCGAAGGAGGGGAAAGCGGTTACGGTGGAGCTTGATGAACCTCAGAGCCTTACCCTATTAGGGAAGAAGATAGGTGATGTAATCGATGGTAAGGCTCTTGGACTGGAATACAGTAAGCTTAGGATCACAGGAGGATCTGACAAGAGCGGCTTCCCAATGCGTCCCGACGTCGCTGGGGGCCGTAAAGTCTATATCTTAACTGGTAAGGGCATAGGCCTTAGGAAGATTAAGGGTAAGACGAAGAAGGGATATAGGAAGCGTATTCTTGTTAGGGGGAATGTGATTACAAGGGATATTTATCAGGTTAATATGGTGGTCGTCGAGTGACGAAGAGGATCAAGATCGATAGACAATCCGATCTAAATATCGGGACGGCTGGACATGTAGACCATGGTAAGACCACCATTATAGAGGCTTTAACAGGCGTCTGGACAAGTAGCCATAGTGAAGAGCTTAGGAGAGGCATTACCATAAGAATTGGTTATGCTGATATGCCTATCTACCGATATAGGATTAATGATAAGGATGTATACTGGTCTTGGCCGGAGTACGATGGGCATAAGCCCGAGGAGCTTGTACGGGTAGTTAGCTTTGTCGACTGCCCCGGCCACGAGAGCCTCATGGCGAACATGCTGTCTGGAGCAGCGGTAATGGACGGTGCAATGCTGGTAATAGCTGCTAACGAGCCTGTGCCGAGGCCACAGACTAAGGAGCATACCATGGCCCTCCAGATCATGGGGGTTAAGAACATAGTTGTTGTCCAGAACAAGCTGGATCTCGTGTCTAAGAAGGAGGCTAAGGAGAACTATGAGATGATTAAAGAGTTTCTATCGACCACCATCTACGCGGATGCACCTATCATACCTGTGTCCGCGGTTCATAAGGTTAATCTACAATATCTTGTAGAGGCCCTATACAAGTATATCCCTGTTCCAGAGAGGGATTTATCCAAGCCTTATAGGATGTTTGTAATCAGGTCCTTCGACATCAATAAGCCTG
>JALTNJ010000250.1 GCA_027000765.1 Nitrososphaeria archaeon
CCGATACACTATTTGCATTGCGGGTGCCATATAATAGTGAAGAAGGGTTCCAGATGATGAAGAAATTCGCTGAATACCTTACTTACTACTCGATGGATGAATCGGTTGAACTAGCTAAGAGGAAAGGTCCCTTCCCCCTCTATAAGATATCTGGATATCCTGATGGTGAGATGCCTATAGAGGGGTATTATCAAAAGGAGGAATGGACCCTTGACTGGGAGAAACTTAGGAATAAGATCATGGAGCATGGAATTAGGAATGCAGAGACAACCACCATAGCACCAACTGGATCCATATCCATGATTGCAGACACATCCTCTGGAATAGAGCCTCAGTTCGCCCTTGTATTTGAGAAGAGGGTCTCAGTAGGCACATTCTTCTACGTTGATCCAGAGCTTGAAAAGAGTCTACAGGAAAGAGGGCTATACAACGATAGGATACTTAAGAAGATCTCGGACAATGGCGGTTCGCTACAAGGATTGGAGGATATACCCGAGGATCTGAAGAGGGTATTTGTAGTATCATATGACATACCATGGTGGGACCATGTAAGGGCCCAGGCAGAGATCACCAAGTGGATCTGTGCAGCGGTGAGTAAGACAATAAACATGCCTAACTGGGTTACTATAGATGATGTTGAGAAAGCATATCTATTTGCATATAGACTAGGAGCGAAGGGGATAACGATATATAGAGACGGTTCCAAGGCTGTTCAGGTACTGGTTACTCCATCCCAGAAGAAGGGCAAGTATATTCTGGAGATCGAGAATAATACGCTGGATATGATGAAGAGGCTGGGGATCGAGCCCCCTGTTATGACTAAGAATGAGAAGGCATTGGCAAATGCAACACTCAAATTCCTACCTCCAAAGCCGGCTTCAAACCCCATAAATGAAGAGGAGGAGATCCTGGAGAAGTATAAGACCTGTCCAGAATGTGGCAATACAAAGCTGATATACTCTGAGGGATGCCTACGCTGTCTAGACTGCGGATGGTCACTCTGCACAACATCCTGATTTAAACCCCTCCATACATATTTTTAACAATGTTAATATTTCCTGAGCAAAATGTAAGTATATGGGTTTTAATTGGGAGAAAGTATATTTGATATATATACTATATTTTCATGAATACTTATTCTAAACAATAGATAATTATAATTATAACCTCGCCATAGATTTGGGGGAGGTGTATTGTTTTATGGTTAGAAAGTTAAAACCTGAGGAGCAGCATTGGTGTATTGATCCTGAAACTGGTGAACCAATTATAAATAAGGGTGTTGCAAACGTATGCATAGATAAGACTACAATATCATTCATCGACGGGTACCACAGTAAACTATACTATAGGGGATATAGCATCGAGGACCTAGCTAAATACAGTACCTTTGAGGAGGTTGCATACCTCCTGTTATATGGTCATCTACCGACTAAGAAGGAGTTAGACGACTTCTCTGGATGGCTAAAGGAGAATAGGGAGATCCCTGATGAAGTCGTTGACCTACTTTTCAACATACCTCCAGACATAGAACCAATGGAGATGCTGAGAACAGCTGTCTCATACCTTGGAAACCTAGACCCGGGTAGGCACGACCTAT
The DNA here is from genome assembly GCA_027000765.1 of Nitrososphaeria archaeon. GTDB lineage: Archaea > Thermoproteota > Nitrososphaeria > Geothermarchaeales > JDFR-13 > Geothermarchaeum. Next base: position 1,598 of record JALTNJ010000250.1, read on the forward strand.
CTAGAGACGGGATATTTAGAAAAGCGATTAGGCTAATAGCTAAGATGCCCACAATAGTAGCATACTTCTATAGAATTAAGACAAACCAAGATATTGTAGAGCCAGATCCAAGGCTCACACATGCAGAGAACTTCCTATATATGTTCCATGGAAAGATGCCTAGTAAACTACATGCCGAGGCTATGGATCTATCCTTGAAGCTATATGCAGAGCATGGAATGAATGCCTCTACGTTTACCACAGTAGTTATAGCATCCACATTAAGTGACTACTACAGTGCAATTGTAGGTGGAATAGGTGCCTTAAGAGGCCCATTACATGGATATGCGAACGTACTTGCAATGAAGCAGTTCGAGGAGATAGGTAGCGTAGACAAGGTAGAGAAGTGGTTTAAGGAGAACATCGAGACTAGAAAGAAGAGGTTGATGGGCTTCGGCCACAGGGTATACAAGTCCTATGACCCAAGGGCAAGAATATATGGTGAAGTAGCTAAGAAATTAGCTGATGAAGTAGGTGGGGATGTGAAGAGGATCTGGGACATAGCCTTTAAACTAGAGGAGGTAGCATTAAAGTCAAAGCTGGCGGAGAAGAAGATATTCCCTAATACAGACTTCTACTCAGGCCTGGTATACATGGCTCTGGGTATTCCAGTTGACTTCTACTGTACACTATTCGCATTATCACGAGTAGTCGGATGGACAGCCCACATACTGGAGTACATTGAGAACAACCGTATTATTAGACCTAGAATATTCTACGTAGGAGAAGTTGACAAGGAATATATCCCCATCGAAAAGAGGGGTTAGCACCCTAAATACCTCATTTATTTTTTATAATTCTATCTTTAAAACCCAATAATTTTTTTAATACAATAGTTAACGCTTTTACTTCTTGAGAGATTTAAAATATATAATATATAATTTAACCTATATCTATGAAATTAGTCTGTTATCTTTTACATATATACTAGTAGAGTCTATTGTATATTGGTATTATGGTGTGAGGCGATGAGTGAAAATAAGCGTACAGTAGTTATAGAGATTGATGAGGGGGAGACAAAGAAGCTTGTAGAGGAGCTGATAAAGCTCATCGAGGAGACTGAGGAGACCAAGATAAAGGGCAACATAAAAACTAAGACCGTCGCACTGGGGAGGGCGAGTAAGAGAAATGAGTGGAAATACATACTCAATCTATACAAGCCGAATAATGACATCACTGTAACACTAAAGAGATTCGAGAAACAGCCCGTTGCATACGCAATATTAAAGTTGACAGACAAGGTTACCGAGGTAGAGGATCTAGAGTCCTTCCTAAATAGGATGTCTAAATTATACCTACTTGTCAAGGAGATGAAGAAGAGACTGGGAGATGGAAGGGAGGAGGCCGAGGAGAAGAAATTCATATAAAACCCTCCTTCGACCCACCCTAAATTTTTTAGACAGATCTAAATTAAGAAAACCCTTAATCATATACGGGTATTCTAATACATATGTTTTAATAAATATGGCTATATTCAATATAATTCATAGTGATTAAAATTGGAGGATGAACTTGGGTACCTTATAGACTATGGTCATAAGCTTATTAAGAAGGGAGAGGAAAAAAGCGTTGACTGGATTGAAGTCAGGATTGAAAACACTAGGTATGAATACATCCAATACCTAAATGACAGGGTTAAAGAAGCAAATATAAATAGATACATTGGAGTAGGAATAAGAGTAGGAATAGACAAGTCAATTGGATTCTCTAGTACAAGCTCACATGATATAAATAGGATGGAGGAGGCTTTGGAGGAAGCAATTAAAATAGCAAGACTATCCAACAACGAGATAACTCTATCCACTGAAAAGGCTAGTAAAAAGAGGTATGAGCTGAGGAATTATAGGCATCATCCTAGAGACATTTCATTTGAGGAAAAGCTGGATGCCATTAGAAAGATATATGAGTCTATTTTCGAGGTATCGCCAAGGAAGGATATCGCTAAAGTTAAGACGCCGGATATAGAGATCTCGTTAGCAAGTGTCTCCTACGGAGCGTATTATGGAGATATAATAGTTTTGACAAATGAAGGTGTTGATGTATCCAGTCACCAAATATTGACTGGGATAAGAACGACGGTAATAGTTGAAGAGGCTGGTAAAAGAGGTGATGGCACTACATATCTGGGCACCAGCAGGGGGATGGATAAACTACTGGAAGAAGATAATCTGGTAAAACTGGGAGTAGAAGCCACGCAACATGCCCTTGAAAAAGCTGGTTCATCCTTTGCACCAGCAGGGCGTCAAGTAGTTATCGCAGCACCTGGGGTAAGCGGGGTATTCGCACACGAGAGTTTTGGGCATATGAGTGAGGGAGACTTCGCATTATCTAAGAGTACACCATTATATGATAAGATAGGCGAGACTCTAGGAACAGAATATGTATCTATATATGACTCTGGAATCCCACCATATGAAGACAGCTTCTATTATCCAGTTGATAGTGAAGGAGTTGAGACTAAGACCGTGACCCTAGTAGAGAAGGGGGTTTTCAAGGGGTTTATGCACAGTAGAGAGACCGCGGCATCATATGGTGTAGATAGTACTGGAAACGGTAGGGCTGAAGACTATAGTCATCCACAGATAGTAAGGATGAGAAACACTTATTTCGGTCCAGGAGATTGGGGGTATGAAGAGATTATCAAAGAGACTAAATATGGAATCCTCGTCGATGATGAGAGAGGGGGTCAGGCTAATCTAGATGGGACATTCACGTTCACAGCCTCCAGGGGATATATAATCAAGAATGGGGAGATCAAGGAGCCGGTTAGGGATATAATATTAACTGGAAATATCCTAGAGATGCTTAAACATGTGGATGCAGCGACTGATAAAGTCGAGATCCTTACATTACCCTTCGGAGGATGCGGTAAGGATGGACAGTCAGTATACATCGGCTTAGGCGGTCCATATCTAAGAATAGCAAAACTCCAGATAGGTGGGAAATAAAGGAGGGTGATAGACTATGGAGAATATAATTAGATATGCATTATCAAATGGGGCGGATGAGGCCGAGATATTTACCAGATACACGCGGGTCAATGAGGCTAGGACAGAGGGTGATAAACTTAAAAATGATAGTAAGATCATCATCGAGACCGTTATTAGGATAGTTGTTGACAAGTCGATTACCACAGCATATCTCACGACTGATAGCGGGGATGTTATAAGAGATTCGATTAATGACTTAATTAGCCTGGCTAAAAATACCCCGCCGGATCCATATTGGGAAGGGCTTCCATATCCGAAGAAACCCGTTAAACACGTTAATGCATGGAGCAGTGACCTAGAGTCTATTGACCAAGAGCTACTGACCAATTTAACAAAAAAAGATTTGGAGTATATGAAGAGCAAAGATAATAGGGTGATACCTGTCTCGATAAAGTATAGCCTTTATTCCACTGGATATAAAGTGGTTAATTCAAACGGTGTAAATATTGAGGATAGAAGTAATGGATTAGGATACTTCATTGATGTGAAGGCTAAGGATGGGAATAGTGAGTCGAATACCTTCGGCTTCAAACGTTCAAAGACAAGAGAGATCGAGTCTGAGAAGGTTATTGATGAGACAGTGAATAGGGCGTTGGAGCTCCTTAAAGGTGTGAAGCTGGATAAGGTGTATAAGGGTCCAGTGTTAATGGATCCACTAGCTGTTTCCTCAACACTGTATTTCTCCCTAGCTAGAGTAATCACTGGAACAGCTGTTCAAGAGGGCTATTCTCCACTTGCAAAGAGACTAGGTGAGGAGATATCTGATAAGAGGCTGACGATATATGACGATGGATTGCTTGAAAATGGTTGGAACACGAGGAACTATGATGAAGAGGGATATCCACAGCAGAAGACAGGTATAATTGTGGATGGAAAACTGGTTGGATTTATACATAACACATATACCGCTAGGAGGATGGGTGTCGAGAGCACTGGAAACGCTAGGAGAAGGGAGAGTATGATAAGGGTCGATATTACAAACCTGACTATAAAACCTGGATCAAAGGATCTAGATAGGCTAATGTCCTCATACGACGAACTTATCCTAGTTAGGAATATGCCGATGGGAGCACATACGATTAACTACATGACGGGATCTATAAACATGGTTGGTACAGAGCTCTATTATGTAAAGAAGGGAAGTATAGAGAAGGTTCTTAAGCCACTCACGATAACAGGGAACATCTATGAAGCGTTAACTGACATCGAGATTGGAAATGATGTCGAGGATACGTTCTTCAATATATATACACCCTCGATAGTATTCACAAAGTTTACACTAGCATAAGACTATTGGAGGATCAGTTTACGGCGTGATACGGTCTTCAGGAAGTTAGTAACATAACCCCTCTTTCTATTCCATAGAGGATTATATCTAGCGTCAATACCCAGAGATATCTTATCAAGTTCAATTGATACATGGATATCTCTAAACCCTAGGTATTCCAAGAATTCTACAAGATCCCCCTCAGTTATATTAGGTAATAAACGAGGGTCTCCACATGGACCATATCTACATATTGAACATGCCTGTCTAGAGGCGTCGATATTAGCTGCACACGCCGATGGAAATACTTTAAAGCCCTTCCCAACCGCCTTATCAACAAGCCTGTTTTTAATATCTGTACCATAGATATTTACCTGCCGTTTATCGTGGAGAGGAGTCTTAAGCCTATTTAATATAGGTTGGGTATCTACACCCGAAGAAGCCAGTTGCCTAATAATACGTTTATTTACCCTTAGAGTGCCGAAGACAACTCTATCCGTACCCTGGTCCAAGGCTAGATCCAGGATTTCATCTATATCATGATCTGTATACCCTGGTATAATTGGCCTAATGAATAGAGATGTGTGTATACCAAGTTTATTGAGGGTTTTTAACGCCTTGATCCGGAGTAATGGATCCGGTGCCTTAGGCTCAATGACCCTATAGTCGCTTAATGCGACAATCGTTACCAAGTAGCTTATCTTTGGATAAGCGTTTAACAAGGCCTTACCAGACTCACTGTCCAAAGCTATTTTCGTGGATAACTGCACTGGATTATCTAGGTATCTATTGAATAGTGTTAAGAGCTCAATTGTATACTCTAGGACCCTACTATGGAGAGGCTCCGTAACTGATCCCAGTGCGAGGAATGTGCCATACTTACCCGGGATAAAATAAGGATTACTTAGTATCGAGTGAAGTAGCTCAATAGGCTCCAGAGGATAACGAGTTATTGTATTCGGGAAGCCCATGCTATATATATAGCAGTATCTACATTCAAATGGACAACCTACACCCGTATGTATCGTTAAGCCACATGCCCTAGGCCTCCTCCTAGAATGATGGTCGGAGAGACTTCTCCCAATCGACCTATCATCTAATAAGGTGGAGACCTCTCCTAAAACCTTGTTTTTATGTTCTATTATGTCTAGGAACATTCTAGACAATAAAATATCTATGGAGAAATAAATTTCAGGTAATTCCTAGGGTATCCATCTATCTACATGTCTCCTAACATTCTGTAAAACAACGATCCTAGAAGGTGGATACTCATCCATATACCTATAGATGCCTCCAAGCTGCTCCGCCAGTCTCATCCCGTAAGCCTTTATTTCATCATGCCTAAGCATATGAGACTTTGTAAGCCTCATAGTGGAGAAGCCTACGTGCATATAGCTTTTGACCTCTATAAAATGTGGATTAGCTCTTTTAAGGAGCTCTACATATTCTGGTATAAGCGCCTCCAGATCATTAAACCCTCTGATCATAGTCATCCTAATAACGGTACGAGTCTTTATCTTAGATAGGAGATCCACGCTCTCCATAAACCTTTCCCAAGAGGCCTTAACCATGGGATGAACAATCTTCCTGAAAAGCTCTTTATTAGGCGCATTCACAGAGAGATATAGCTGGGTGGGAAGGGCATCATGCTCCTCCAGCTTCCTAAGCATTTCCGGCTCTGCACCATTAGTAACTAGGAAGACGGATCTAGTCTTGGGTAGGGACTTGAGATATTTAATGAGCTCGGGAAGCCTAGGATAAAGCGTAGGCTCTCCAGAGAGGGATATGGCGTAGTGAGTCGGCTCAAGGGCCTCCTTCAAAAGAGTCTTGTCAATCGCTGGCGTACCTGGATACCCGCTCATAAGCCTCCTACGCTCCTTATCCAACGCCTCCATCAATTCTTCAGGGCCTAGGACAGCGTCAGGCTCCAGCTCAATCTTCCTCATAAACTCAGTCGGCCTCCAACAGAAATGGCATCTAAAGTGACACATCATACCAGCCGGGCTAAACTCGAAGCATCTATGAGTATCTATTCCATAAAACACACGTTTATAGCAGACACCTTGATGCCTAAGACTCTTTTTAGTCCAGTGGCATACCTCGACAGTACCATGGTATGCCACTCCATAACCCGCCTTCTTAAGCCTCTCCATTATCCTCTCTGGAATAGATATTACTGTATCTGTATCCATACCAATATTGAGGAGAATTATACATATTAATTAAAGTTATACTTAATACTGTGAATGTTGAAGACTATCCATCCTATATTATTATAAATAGTAGATATAATACTCCTGTGGTGACGTTGTCGGCTAGTGAGCTCTCTATCGGGGTTACGAAGTGATCCGGGTCTAATCCACGTCTATATGTTAGATACGCGATGTAGATACTTATAACCCCTATTATGGATACGGAGAAAACTCCTGCTATCATCAGCTTAAATAGAAAACCTATGTCGAGAGGTATTGAGAAGAGTATGAACCCAAGGAGCCCGTATAAAGTGAATAGAAAGGCTATTAAACCTGCTATAATGGGTAGATTTAGCTTGAGAAGAGTCTCTATATCTAGTTCACCGGTCAAGGCAAGTTTAGTTGTAGATGTCGACCCGATTATACTGCCTCCGTCCCCTATGGATGTCAATATCGAGGGGTATATAAAGTATAGAACAGGGTTTTTCTCAAGGTATTCGGCCATGCCTCTAAGCCCTAGCCCCGTGATCATTACAATGACACTTGTAATAACTATTGCTAGAAGGCTCTCCCTAACCTCTATCCTGAATATCTCAGGGTCAAACCCAAGTGAATAGAATATGATTGGCATCACAAAATTCAGTAGTGAGAGAATGAGGGCAAGCCATCCAACTCCTATATTAAGTATTATAAGTGAGGAGAATATGAAGAAGATGGTGATGGCTACATCACCTAAGCTACTTGTAAAGGGATAAGTAACTATATCTGGATCCCATCCCCTGACGTAAGAGGCCTTCGCAATAATGGTAACCAACGGGATCATAACGACTTGGGTTAGAAAGAATGTGGAGAATACTAGGAGGAAGACCTCAGATATTATATTGATACCGTATCCAAAGAGGAGGATGAGGAGTGCTGTAGATGATAATGTGACTATCACCGCACCAATTAGATGAAGAAGGGAGACGGCTAGGAGAAGGGTGTAGTATTCATCTGTATTCCCCAATATCCTGGGAAGCATGTTACCAAGATGTAGACTAGTTGTTAACCTCCCACTATATACGCCTCCAATGGTTCCCCTAAGGCTTAGAAGCGGGGGATAAACCAGTAGGAGCCACATAAAGGTTGAGAAGAGAGGTGATGATAAAGCCAGTATTGCACCGGGTAAAAGGTCTAGGATTCCTGTTGAGAGGGCGAGGAGTGGGGGAACTACTAGAGGGCCTAGGCCCCTCAGCCTCCCGAGCCTAAACCCCATAGGAAAATTCATGTTCCCCCACCTCAAGACGTTAAAAATATGCTTTATTGTAGAAAATTTTAACGTTGAAAATAATTAAATATGCCGTTTCAACGCTAGAGTATACCTAGGGTTTAAATATATGTTGATGTGTTGATAATATATTTTATCTTGGAGGGTGAAAAAATAATTGTCTGAAGATAGGCGGGTTATCCACTACGAGCCTATTCCAGCTAAAACACTCCTTATGCAGATTAAAAACCTGTCTGAGCTGATGGTTAACCTTGCATACTGCAGTATATTCTTTGGAGATAAGGATGTAACAAATGAGATAAATAGGCTTGAGGAGAGGATAGACTATCTAAAAAGTATATTGATTATGCATGCTGCTCTTGCCACGAGAGATAGGAAGGATGCTGAGAGGCTTGTAAGCATCCTTGACTTCATGATCGCTGTTGACAAGATAAGCGATGCAGCGGGGGATATAGCTGTCTTAGCGGAGAACGGAATCTCGATAGACATAGGTTTAA
>JALTNJ010000251.1 GCA_027000765.1 Nitrososphaeria archaeon
TGGCATATCCATTTACCCAGTTTCCCGAGGATCTTTGGGACAAGCTTATGGATATCAATTTAAAGTCGGCATTTCTATGTAGTAAGAGGGCATCTAGATACATGATTAACAGGAACTGGGGAAGGATAATCAATATATCCAGTGTAGCCGGCCTCCTAGGGATTAGCATGTTATCTGCATATAGTGTGGCCAAAGCAGGTTTAATTGGGTTAACACGTGTACTTGCCATAGAGCTTTCTCAATATAACATTACTGTTAATGCTGTCGCAGCTGGACTTGTAAATACCAAACTCGGGTTAAGCATCTTCAATTTATTGTCCCAAGCAACGGGTAAGGATGTGGAGGAGATTTCAAGTGAGTGGGCTAAGCGGCATACATTAATAGGGAGGATTCTCGAGCCGGAGGAGATTGCACGGGTTGTTTTATTCTTAGCTGATGAGGATTCCTCAGGTATTACGGGGCAGGTCTTTATAGTGGACGGGGGCCAGACCATTGTCGAGGGAAGGTTTGGAGTAGATGAAATGTTTTAACAGAGCTCTATACCCTTTTCAGAAACCTTTATCTTAACAATGCTCCAAACGTCAATACCTGTTTCCCTACGTATCCTCTCCGCCCCTCCGTACTCGACTCTCTCAATAACTATATAGACGCCTTTAACCGTCGTATCGAGTTTTTCCAATGTTTTTATCGTATTCAACACAGTCGTTCCTGTGGATAATATGGAGTCGACAATAACTATCTTCTTCCCAATAACCTCAGGCGGAAGATACAGAGAATCATTCTCACGCCTAACCTCAATCATATCCTCTGTATATCTCCTCTTTCGGGCGATAAGCAGGGGTACGCCTGCTTTAATAGATAAGGCGGTTCCTATATGGATCCCCATAGCCTCAAATGTAAGTATAAAGTCGATATCCCCTGCTTTCCTGATCTCGTTGTAAAGTAAATCGGTTAATGTCTCCATGATAGAGGGGTCGATAGAATATATTCCGGTGGATATTGGATTATAGATGTAAAAATATTCTCTCCCCCGATAAACAACTCTCTTAACCTCAGATGAGAGCACTAGATCAATAATTTTCTTTAGTTTCTCATCATCGATTTTCTCACTCATTTTAATCTAGCCCAAGGATCTTCTTCAATCCCTTCTTTTTGCCAACTTCCACCGATAAGATCCCATTATTATAGCTATGTGATAATATCTCATTTGATGCATCCTTAGGAAGTGCAAATGCCTCAATATACCTCCTATTCTTCCCAGCTGCCTTTATAATGAGCTTTCCCTCTACAATATCCAGGGAAATAGTGTTTTCATCAACTCCCGGCAAGTCTACCACGACAAGATACTTGTCTCCCTCATCAATTATCTCCGCCTCAGGCTTCTTCTTCTCAGGCCTGATGCTATGCGGCCCCCCTATCTCTCTGAAAACGGGTTTCCCATCTGGACCTATTGTAAGGGAAAACCCTTTTACAACTGGTTTACCGGGTTCAATCTTATCTATCTCCTTAAACATTCTCTCGAACTGCTTGATCATCTCTTTAAACATCTTTTCAAATGGGTCTTCTTCCCACCAGTCGTCTCCTGACATTTATTTCCTCCTCTTTCTCAATATACTAAATGATGTAGACCCTTATTTATCAAGGTAAATAGTATTTTAATACTTCTTCTCTATAACCGTTGCAGCTACTATCAACCCATCCCACACGGGTGCAAATGGCGGTGCATATGCTAGGTCAAGCATCTTAAGCTGCTCAGTTGTAAAACCAGATGTTACAACGGCTGCCATAGTATCAATCCTAGCCAAAACACCCTCCGGACCCACTATCTCCGCCCCCAAGACTTTATGAGAATCCTTGTCTGCCACAAGCCTTATATTCATCCTTCCAAACCCTGGATAGTAGTGGCTTTTATTTGCATGAGTTATATCAACTGCAACGGCGTTAAACCCATTATCCAAAGCCTCTTTAAGTGATAGCCCTGTTTTACCTACTTCTAAATTAAATACCTTCATTATTGATGTCCCCACAACTCCCGGGAACTCAGCGTTTCCACCTGCTATATTTTCACCAGCAACCCTACCCATTTTATTGGCTACTGGGGCAAGTGGATTATACACCGGCTTATTCGAGACTAAATGAGTCGTCTCAACAAGGTCGCCAGCCGCGTAGATATCTGGATTAGAGGTTCTCATGTGTTTATCCACCTTAACTCCACCTGTCACCCCCAGTTCCAGACCGATTTTCTCGGCGAAAACAGTGTTAGGTCTAACTCCAGTAGCCAGTAAGACTAAATCAACCTTATAACTATTCTTTTCCGTGACTATCTCTCTAACCCTATCCCTACCTTCGAAGGCGACAACTTTCTCGGATAGATGAAGTTCCACTCCATTATCCATTATCTCCTTCTTAACGATCTCAGAAGGCTCTTTATCAAATGTAGGTAGGACGTGGTCAAGCATCTCTATCATAATAACTTTCTTATCTAATGTGCGAAATGCCTCAGCCATTTCAA
>JALTNJ010000252.1 GCA_027000765.1 Nitrososphaeria archaeon
ACGTATCTTAGCCGTGTAACCCCTTATCTAAGCGGGTATCTCCAGGGTTATTACCTCAGGGGCTTCATGAAATACCTGGGTACAGGGGATATGGGTTATGGACCGCTTATGGGATGTGGAAGCGTGACCGACGGCGGAGGCTATCTATATCTAGAGCCTAAATACTCCTCTTCAGCTAGGTACATACATAGGCTTCTCCAAAACACCCTATGTGAATTGGATATCGTTGAGGATGTTCATCACCTCAATGGAGGCGGTTTGTATAGGAGGACACAGCCAGACTATATTATAAGGACTGTGGAAGGCATAGTATACTACCCCTATTATACTGGTGGAGAGACTTATATCGATAAGGTTCCCCATGCGAGGAGGGGGACGCATGCGGTTGACACAATCCTCTTATACGCTGTGTATAGGGATGGAGAGCCTTATACCATGCAGATGAAGCTAGATAGAGATCTCTATATGGAGGATATAGGCTCCATCATGCTATACTCAAACGGGATTAAGCCACCTTCATTTCTAGATGGAAGGGTTCCATATGAAGTCTCGGAATACCTTAGGGACGAGGATATGAGGATCACATCCCTCGGCCTTAAAGAAATGCTTAAGCTGAAAGCAAAGCTAAGCGGCCTAAACTAAAGGCAGTCATCTCCTGATCATAAGGTGAATACCCATCATTATATGGCGTCATTGTGGTGCATTATCATCATCTATTCAGCCCAGGTCAGTCCAATCATCCGCCAATAAAAATGTCTTCTCGACGCCTTATAAAAACAATTTATAGAATAAGGTTAGAGGATGTGGGGATGCTCCTCTCCACTAACTATATTTATCCCTATAATATTAGCATGGTGTATCAACATGACATATAAATATAATATAGCTAAAATGTTTTTTCATTACCTTCTCAATATAATTTTAATATGAAGGAGAGAGATATGGATTTTGAATTCATGACAAATTTTTATCATGCATATTCATACTCCTTATCATATGCCTTATCCAACTTATTGGGCCCTGCACAAGCCACGTTTATGTATGGGTATGCCAAGGCCCTAACCAAAATATTCGGTGGAGGAGATAGTGATTTCTCCAAGCTAATAAATGATATAGAGACATATACTAGGATCCTGAGGGAGAAGAGACTGGTTAGAGATATAGTTATGGAGGAGATTGGGGGCAATCGGGTTAGGCTCATTGTCAAGGGCTGTGCCTTGGCAGAGTCGACTCATTCAACACCGGGCTTGGCGGAATCCAAAGACTATCTATGCCCGATTGCCGCCATGGCTATGGTCGCCCTGGCTAAGGAGAGGGGTTTTAAGGACGAGGAAAATATATTTGACTACATCAAATTCTCAGGTAGCCTGTCTACTCTAACTGAGGAGGGGTCGGTAACAGAGTTCCTGTTAAGCCATAAATAATCACATACTCTTTGGAGGATCTTCACTCATCACTCGATTGATGAAGAAAGATCCTATCAGATAGACAGCATATCCCCCACCGTGAATATGCATCTAGGGAGTTACCTGAGATAAAGCCTATTAAAATTTCTCCATATAATCTCTGATAGCTCCTCTTCATCGATGCCGTGGACCTCTGAGAGCTTTGTCAATACAAGCTTCGTATGCTTAGGCTCCGTCAATACATTCTTCAGTTCCCCGTAGAATGGAACCGGCCCATCTGTCTCTGTTAAGAGCTGGTCTAGGGGAACGATTTTAGCCAGCCTCTGGTTTCTCTTCGAGTATGTTATTGAAGGGGTGAAGGACACGTAATATCCCATTGAGACAACTTCCCTAAGGATATCCTCATCATCTGTAAACCAGTGAAAATGGGCTTTTTCAACGTTGTAAACCCTCAGAACCTCGAGGACATCCCTAGCTGCCCGCCTGGAATGGATGTTCAACGGCTTGTCAAACTCTATCGCGAGTTCAACCATCTTCTTAAAAGCCTCTATCTGCCTACTATACCCCTTCTCACCACTCTCATATTTCTTATCCAACCCAACCTCACCCACAGCAATGATCCTCTCATTCTCCAGCCTAATCAACTCAACTACCCTATCTAGTTCATCGAATGAATGAAGAGCCGTCCAGGGATGCATCCCAATAGCAGCGTATACGAAATCGATTTTAGAGGCTAGTTCAAGCGTAGAAAGGGATGTCTCATAGTCTTCGGCGACGCATATAATCGCCTCTACACCCATGTACCTAGCATCCGATAAGACCTCATCCAGCCTATCCAAATATTTCTCATCATATAAATGTATGTGTGTATCCACCAGCTTCATACCCAATTGCACCTAAAACCATGAACAATATAAATTCTTATAATGCTAAAATAAATTATGTGGTGAATTTTAATATGGCAATCCCAAAATTTACCGTATATAAGCTTATGAAGGAAGCTGGAGCCAAGAAAGTAAGTGAAGACGCAGCCGCATTACTAGCAAAATATCTGGAGAAAGTAGCTAAAGACATAACGTTACAGGCTATGAAGGTAGCCGA
>JALTNJ010000253.1 GCA_027000765.1 Nitrososphaeria archaeon
AACCCTTAACACGATAGAACCAGTACAAACTGGAGGCCGCCGTAGCTCAGCGGTAGACCTGCGCGGGGCCGAGAGCGCCGGCCTTGTAAGCCGGTGGTCGCGGGTTCGAATCCCGCCGGCGGCTCCAAAACTTTCTCGCTACTTTACGTATCGTATAGAATGTAGTCGCTTAAGGTGTCGATAACCAGTAACTTTATGCAGTCATTGAGTAATAATGTTCATTTTAGCAGTCTTCTTCGTATGCTTTCATGAATTCCTCTCTATCTATTCCTGCTAGTTCAAGTACTCCAAGAAGGGTACCAGGCTTCAGCTCTGGGTGGAGTGGCACGACAGTTACAATCTTCCTATCACCGGTGTACTTGACCAGGACTACGTGACTCCCACGTTGTCTTCTCACGGTGAACCCGAATTTCCTGACGAGCAGTTCTACAACTTCACGCCCTGATAGCCTTGGGAGCCTTCGCCTCAACTTCCAGCACACCCACAATGCCTCGGTCGAGTTGCTCCAGCTTCTCTAACGCCTCAGGAACCTCCTCCAGGTACAACTCTAGTGCCTCTCGGAGATTCTCGATGGCCTCCTCGACCGTTTTACCTTGACTGGTAACCCCTGTAGCAACCTCTCTAGCTACATACATGTCCTCCTCGCGCCAAACAATGGCCCTTACACGCATACCAGAAGAACACCCCTTAGAGCTATAATACCGCTCCCAGGATAAAATCCTTGGCAATCCGTAGACGTTTCAGTCTGTATCAATAAATATCTTCTTTGGACATTACATTCTGCACAGACGTTTCAGCTCTCCACGGCTTGCTAAAACGCTCCTTTATAAATGCTGGGCCTTGTAAGCCGGTGGTCGCGGGGTTCGAATCCCGCTGGCGGCTCCACATATACCCTTCATAATGAATACTTCGTTGATACTTTGCTAGCCTTTCTCCAATAAAATTTTAACCTCTTTAATAAACGATTCTATTGAATGATTATAAAGAGGCTTTATCCTATCATTTTCGTGCTTGTGATGTGGGAAGGTTTCGATATGCGGATAGTGAGGAGCATTATCATATCTTAATATGGCATTCTCGCCATGCAGCAGTGTGTACGAATATTTGACTATGGAGCCTTGAATTAAGAGTTCTGCTATGAAAACTCTATAGTTATACTTTATAGCCTGTAGCTTGTAATATCCGTCTAGGTTTGTGGGGCCAGGTCTGTAAGTTGTAAGGATTATATTTTGGAATCCTAGTTTTTGAAGTTCGCTTGTGACATGGGCTATCCTGTCAGCTAATTTCATCGACATTGCTTTATTCTCCTCATTATGTTCTAAGCCTCTTTTTTAATTCATCTTCGATGCTGTTTAGTTCCTCTATGAGACCATACCATATCATGAAGTCCCCATGAACTTCAGGGTCCAAAGGTTCAGGTAGCAACCCCTTTCTCCACTTATCATAGAAGTCCCTGCTATCGATACCATACTTTTTCTCAAACTTTTTAATCTCTTCTAAAAGCCACCTTCTCCTTAATATAAGCTTCTCGACAACACTTACCGTTGAGCCCATTTCACTAGAACCCCAAACCAGTACTATCGCGGGTGCTCCAAATTAGTAATATATAATCCCCCAATATACATTTGACGGATTTTAATGACTCTCGTGGAAACGATCGTTCAGAAGATTCCACTAAGTACCCCTATATACCACAAACTAAATTAACCACGCTACTCTCTTAGTATGGACCTCAATAGGTAACTGTAAATCCTATGTCTAAATCCCCCTTAACTAATCTCCTAATCTCTGATAGGGCCTTTAGTCTCCCTAGTACCCTGCTTAGATTTTCGTTGAAAAATAACGAGTACGCATAGACATTAATGTATAAAATCGCCTCATGTCAGACTAGTGTTTAATCCTCCAAAAGTGATGGTCTGGTTTTAAAGCATATCCTGCCAAAATGTTTCACCCTTACGTCTATCTCTGAAAACAGTAGTATTTGTATCTCAAGCCTCGTAAGCTTGTGGTCGCGGGGTTCGAATCCCGCCGGCGGCTTCACTAATATCGTTAGATCCCCCCTTGAATGTCTATCATGAACATATCTTTAACCTAAGTCTATGAGTCTAAGGGGTGCATGGGAGCCCAATTCAAGTCTTTGATGTTTTATTATTAAGTAGAAGTGTTGATAATGGAATTATGGACGTAAATACTAAGCCTATTGAAGCTAGGTGTACCCATTCTCTCGGACCGTATAGGTCCATGTATGGGCCTGCTATTATGGTTCCTAGGATCCATCCTAGATTGAATGCGAATCCGTAGAAGCTTGATGCTGTGTATCTTATCCGTTCTGGTGACTTGCCTATTATGTAGGAGTTCCCCGATACGACTATGGTACCATAGCTTATGCCTAGGAGGGCCTGGGCGGCGAGTGCTATAGGTAGGTTATCAGCTATTAGGTATAACTTGAATACTAGGGCTCCTCCTAATATT
>JALTNJ010000254.1 GCA_027000765.1 Nitrososphaeria archaeon
CTATTGTTCCTCTGGAGGATGCGAAGTGGCTCTCTGAGGAGGAGGTTAAAGCACTTAGGGAGTCTGGAGGTAACTATAAGAGGTATATGATTACTGAGGATGGTGTTAGTCCATGGCTGAAGCTTGGTACCGAGGGGCTTGTCCTATGGACTACTGGTAATGAGCATGATGAATATGGAAATAGTACTGAAGATATTGATGAGCGTATAGCCCAGATGGATAAGAGGTATAGGAAGGTTGAGACTTTGATGAAGGAGTTGAGGGAGAAGTTCGACTATTACAAGCCCTTACAGGTTTATGGAGATCCTGATGGTGATATCGCGATAGTTGGATGGGGTAGTACCAAGGGTGTTATCCTCGATCTACTTGAGCTTATGAATAATGATGGATATAGCGTAAGGTTTATCCAGATTAGATATGCATATCCATTCCCTTCAGAGGCTTTCAAGAAGGCTGTTGAAGGTGCTAAAGTTAAGATTATAGTTGAGAATAACTTCGACGGCCTTATGGAGGGCCTTATAAGGGAGAATACCTTGATTCCGATGGATTACAGTATAAGGAAGTATGATGGTAGACCGTTTAGCCTTGGATATCTCTATGATAAGGTGAATTCCATCCTTAAGGAGGTGAAGGTTGTAGGATGAGTAGTGGATTAACCGTTAGAGAATATGATTATAAGAAGCCTACTTGGTGTCCTGGATGTGGAGACTATACAATCTTGAATGTGCTTAAGAAGGTGTTTGCAAGCCTTAATTTGCCGCCTCATAGAGTAGTTATCGTCAGTGGTATCGGATGTGGAAGTAAGCTTCCACACTATATTAGGGTTAATGGTTTCCACACGATACATGGCCGTCCACTCCCAGTTGCCATGGGTCTAAAGATTGCGAGGCCTGACCTTACAGTTGTAAGTATTGGTGGAGATGGTGATACGTTTGGCATTGGAGCAGGTCATATGGTTAATGTACCTAGGTCTAATGTCGGGATAGTCCACCTTGCACAGAATAATGGTGTCTTCGGTTTGACAACTGGTCAGCCATCGCCTACCGCTCCAAAAGGCTTTAGAGGCTCGATCTATGAGCCCTTTAAACCCGTCCAGATAGCCTTGGCTGCAGGTGCTACATTCGTTGCTAGGACGTGGACCGGTAATCCGAGTCATATGGAGTTCGTTATAAAAGAGGCTTTGAAGCATGTTATGGCTGGATATGGATTTGCCTTTGTA
This sequence comes from Nitrososphaeria archaeon, assembly GCA_027000765.1. GTDB lineage: Archaea > Thermoproteota > Nitrososphaeria > Geothermarchaeales > JDFR-13 > Geothermarchaeum. The sequence continues at coordinate 1,220 of JALTNJ010000254.1, forward strand.
GATATTATACAGTATTGTATCACCTATAATCCGTTGATATTTGGGGAACCCTTCATAGCATATTATAAGAAGAGGGAGTATGACCTACAGAAAGATCCAGAGTATGACCCCTCGGATATCATAAGTGCGTTTAGAATGGCCTATATGAATGGTGATAAGGTTCCCATGGGGATATTCTATAGAGATACCAGTAAGAAGGCTTTAGAAGTTGAGTTCGGGCTTATAGACGATCCACCTGGGCTCAGAGAGTTGGAGGATGTAGATATTTCGGAGATTCTGGAGAAATATAAGTAGGGAAGGGTTATTCGTAGCCAATCACTGGTTCGACGACGAGCTTCAACCCATACTTCTTCTTTATAATCTTACTCTTCCTTCTAAGGGCTCTCTTTATCCCTCTATAGTTCCATGGGGGAACATAGATTATTACTTCCCTATCTCCCGAGAATTTAATCTCTATATCCTCACCGAGGTCTCCAAGCTCCCTCCTTATTTCATCCTCTACAGAGTATCCCTCCTCCTCTGTATAGAGTCTCTCCTTACCGACTGGTATTACGAATACCCTCTTTCCGAATACGTAGAACTCATATTCAATCTTCTTTGTGAAGAAGTCTCTTACTTCGACTACTGGTCTGGCAAGCTCCTCTCCTGAGAGCCCATGTGGCACCTTTGATGCCATTGATATTTCATAAACCTTGGCTACCTTACCGCTCTTTACATAGATGACTGTATCTATTACACTAGGTATCATACCCAGCTCCAACCTATCTACGAATCTCTGGACAGCGTCTATAGGTCTAGTTGCGTGGACTACACCCACCATACCTACTCCGGCCAGCCTTAGGTCGATATATAGTTTGAAGTCGTCCGTCGTCCTCATCTCATCAAATATGGTATAGTCCGGTCTGGAGAGTAGCAGGATGTCATGAATCGTCTTATCATCTCCATATGACTTGCTATATTGTGTAACCTCTGGTGGTAGGTTGAGATCTCTAGGGCTTTCAACAGTCTTTACCACTTTTCCTTGTTTTCGGTAGAACTCGGCTAGGGCTTGGCAGAAGGTGGTTTTGCCCTCTCCCGGCGCTCCAGAAATGAGTATTCCCTCGGCCCTCTCGCTAAGCCTTTTTATCAGCTCCCTAGGTAGGTTGTAATCTTCTAGTGTGAGGTTCTTAACCGGCCTTGTAGCTGTTATCTCATATCCATCGCTGAAGGGAGGACGGGCAATTATTATCCTATAGTTTCTCAGTTGTATAA
>JALTNJ010000255.1 GCA_027000765.1 Nitrososphaeria archaeon
CCCGCTCCTCAGGCGTCCAATCAACAAATGGTTTATCTAAATACATCGTCAACACCCTCCTACGGCCTACTATGCTTCGGCGTCCTAGGTGAGAATACTGTGTCCAAGATGCTACTTAGGTCTAGATAAGCCATGATGAGTCGGTCCAGCCCAAGTCCAAAGCCTCCATGTGGAGGCATACCATATTTAAACATATCTATGTACCAGCTATACGCCTCTGGATATAATCCCCTCTTCTTAAGAGACTCTGATAAGACAACCGGATCATTTATACGTTCCCCTCCACTAGCTAATTCAAGAGGATAACCCTCTTTAAGTGGCCACATGAAGTCGAAGCTCAGCGTCAGCCTAGGATCATCTGGCTTAGGCTTGTAATAAAATGCCCGGATCTCACTAGGCCAGTATACGATGAAATAAGGGGTTTCTATATCCATAGAGAGATGTCTTAGCTCCTCCGCTCCCAGATCCTCTCCAAACCGTATCTTGAGCCCCCTATTCCTGAGGATCTCCAAGGCCTCCATATATGTTATTCTAGGCAATGGACGTCTTATATCAGATAAATCGACTTTCAAGAACATCAGTTCATCCCCAGCAATTTCCTTAAGCCGTTTTGTAGAGTAGGATATTATTTCTTCAAGAAGGTTTAGTAGGTCGTCTAAAGTATATAGAGAAGCCTCTACATCTATGGACCAGAACTCTGCCAAGTGTCTAGGTGTATCGAACTTCTGCGCTCTATAATAACTATCTATTTCGAAGACCTTCTCAAACATGTTTAGCGCCATTTGTTTGTATAGCTGTGGGCTCTGAGCTAGGAAGGCTTCTCTACCATAGAATAGGAGTGGGAAGAGTTCAGCGCCACCTTCTGTAGCTGTGGTAATTATCTTAGGCGTATTTATTTCTACAAATCCATTTTCAACAAAGAACTCTCTAAGCACACGTAGAAGCTTGGCCCTCAAACTCATAATACTCCTCATATACTGCCGTCTAAGATCTAAATACCTATGCCTGAGTCTGACGCCGATGCTCGACCGTGATACATCCCTTAGTGAAAGAGGTGGGGGGGATACTCCTCCTAAGTGTAGCACCTTCTCAACCTTAAGCTCAACTCCATTAGGCGCACGCTTATCTCTCCTTAGCTGGCCTTCTAAAGCGACAAACGATTCCCTAGGTAATTCAGACAGTATTTTATACGCTTCTTCACCTCTACTAGATACACATTGTAGTCTTCCACTCCAATCCCGTAGTATAATGAATAGCTTTCCACCCACATTCATCTTACTCTCCAACCATCCCGTGACTAAACACCATCCAGATCCTATTCTAATAGCGTCTCTGACCAATGTCTTCTTCCTAGCTATACTCTCAGTATATTCCATAGGTTTATGTAACGTGGGCCTAGAGACAGCTGAAGCCCTTTTAGACTCCTTCATCTCAATCATATCCTCAACAATCCTTGCTAGCTTCGCGGGATTTGGAGACCAGCCGTCTGACTCCATCTCCCTTGTGACTTGCCCCACTACATAGTCCCTCAAACGCCTACCTCGATATTCCAAGACGCTCCTTTCTAGAAAGGCCTCGACATACTTCCTGATAACATTATCATCAGGAATCTTCTCTAACCGTCTCTCCTCAGAATATAGATGAAGCAGACGCTTCCTAGCCTCGCCCTCAGTCAACAACCCTTCCAACACCATCTTACCTAATAGACCGAGGAGCTCAATAAGCTTCTCAGGAGTAATAGATCCCTGATTCAGTAGACGCTTACCTTCGTTTACAAGTAGTTTTGAGACCAGGTTTGAGAATACCCTGATGTTCTCCACCCTAGACTTTGTAACCGTCTCATTAAAAACTTCATAGAGAACAGCATCTCTACTGACTACACTGGCGATCTCCTCTGATAAGCCGTATCGGCTGATAAGCTCTTCATATATTTCATCTTCCAGCTTCGGAAACTCTCTTAATGCTTCAGCTATAACATCTTCAAGTTCTATAACCGGTATATTCGGATCTGGAAAGTATCTGTATTCCTCCTCAAACTCCTTCTCTCTAATGGATACCGTGATACGCCTTCTCTCATCCCAATGCCGCGTCTCCTGGATAATGGAAACACCTTCTTTAAGATAGTTTCTTATCCTAACAATCTCAAATGACAATGCCTTCTCCACATCCGCTGGGGAACCAATGTTTTTAATCTCAATTCTAGCAGATTTACCTATAGATACGTTTGCATCCGCTCTAATTGCAACATCAATATCTGGATCAAGTATACCTATTCTTATGAGAATCCTCCTTAGCTTATCAAGGAACTCCCTCGCCTCACTAGGGGATGAGATATCTGGCTCGGTAACGATCTCGATCAACGGGTTTCCGGAGCGGTTATAGTCTATCAAGACAACGGTTGACTCACCCATTCCAGATGGGTGGACGAGCCTGGCAG